>NZ_JBSGEQ010000004.1:0-208700 GCF_053602975.1 Nocardia sp. NPDC004278 | reverse complement strand
GGCCTCGGTTGTGGTGTTGTGCGGGCGCGGGCCTCGGTTGTGGTGTTGTGCGGGCGCGGGCCTCGGTTGTGGTGTTGTGCGGGCGCGGGCCTCGGTTGTGGTGTTGTGCGGGCGCGGGCCTCGGTTGTGGTGGTATGCGGGCGCGAGCTGCGAGTTGCGGTGTTGTGCGGGCGCGAGCTGCGAGTTGCGGTGTTGTGCGGGCGCGAGCTGCGAGTTGCGGTGTTGTGCGGGCGTGGGCTGAGGATCCAGCGTGAGCCGTTGGTTGCGGTGTTGTGCAGGCGTGGGTGGGAGATACGGGGCGGGGCCGTTAGTCGCGGTGGTACGCGGCTTGTGCTGCGTGGACTCGGGGCATATTCGTTTCCAGGACCACGATGAGGCTTTCCAGGCGCTCGGCGACCTCGGCGCCGAGGTCGGTCAGGGTGTATTCCACTCGGGGTGGGATGGTTTCGTGCACTTCGCGGTGCACCATGCCGTCGCGTTCGAGGGCCTGCAGGGTCTGGGAGAGCATGCGCTCGCTGACGCCGTCGACGCGGCGGCGCAGGGCGCTGAATCGGTACGGGCCCTCGCGCAGCGCCACCAGGGCCAGGGTGCCCCAGCGGCTGGCCACGTTTTGCAGCACCGGTCGTGACGTGCAGTTTCGGGCGAATACGTCGGCTTCCAGCGTCGGATCGTCGGTGCTCGCCGACGGCGGGCGCTGAATGGTCATGCAGTCGATGGTACCTAACTTGACCAAAGTGTCTACGGAATGCATAGTGCTAACTATTAGTTAGTACTTGATGGACCGTACATACCTTTGGGAGGTAGTCATGACCGTCGCCGTAACCGCAGCCGGTGGGCAGTTGGGTCGTCTCGTTGTGGAGGCGCTTTTGCGCGAGGGCACCACGCCAGTGGTCGCGATCGTGCGTGATCCGCAGAAGGTCGCCGATCTGGCCGAGCGGGGAGTCGAGGTTCGCCAGGCCGCCTACGATGACCCGGACGCGCTCGACCGCGCGCTCGCTGGCGTCGACCGGGTGCTGCTCGTCTCCGGCAATGAGTTCGGTGCGCGAGTCGCGCAGCACACCAATGTGATTCGCGCCGCGGAGCGGGCGGGTGTGAAACTGCTGGCCTACACCAGCATTCCGCGCGCCACCGAGAACCCGCTGATTTTGGCGCAGGAACATATCGGCACCGAGGCGGTGCTCACGGAATCCGCTGTCCCGTACACGATCCTGCGCAATGGCTGGTACTGGGAGAACTACTTGGGCGGACTCGGCCACGCCGTCGAGACCGGGGTGCTGCACGGGGCCGCGAGCGATGGCCGTGTCGCTGGCGCGGCGCGCGCCGACTATGCCGAGGCGGCCGCCAAGGTGCTGACCACCGATGGCCACGAGGGCCGCGTCTACGAGCTCGGCGGCAACGAAAGCCTCACCTATGCCGAACTCGCCGAGGTGATTTCGCAGGCATCGGGTAAGCCGGTGCGCTACGAGAACCTGTCCACGGAGGACTACAACGCCGCGCTCGAACAGGCCGGACTCCCCGCCCCCTACGCCGCGGCACTCGCCGACGCGGATGCCGGAATCGGCAACGGCATCCTCGATGTCGACTCGGGCGACCTCCAGAAACTGATCGGCCGCCCCTCCACGCCCGCCATCGAAATCTTCCGCGCCGCCCTCGCCTGACCGCATCCCCGTCATCCGAGCCGAGCCACGGGCTTGCACACCGTATTTCGCGGTCGCGCTATCCGCGCCGCCCATACGGCGTGCAAGCCCGTTGTGCGTCAACGGAATGAGTTGTCCGCACGGACGTGTTCGTGGTTGTGGTGTGCAGGCCCGGTGCGGGTCTTCGGGATTGGTTGTCGGCACAAGGGCCTGCACGCCGTTAGCTATGCGCCGGTCTGCGACCTCGGAACCGGCCCGGCGGCTAAACCCATTGCACCAGTTGCAGGATGATGCCGTTCGGGTCGGTGATCTGGAAGTAGCGTTCGCCCCAGGGCTCGGTTTCGATCGGGGTGACGATTGGGACGCCTGCGTGCTGGAGGCGGTCGTATTCGGCATCGATGTCGTCTACGACGAAGGCGACCAGTAGACCCTCGCCCGCGCTGCCCGCTTTGTTCTTCGGTTTGAAGCTGTCCAGGCCGGTGCGCAGGTAGCAGATGCTGAAACTGGCGTCGGGGCGGGCGATGGCGACGAAGCCGTCGGCCGAGTTCTGCTCGGTGAAGCCGAGATGATCGATGGCGAATTCGGCCGAGGCCTGCGGATCGGCGACATTGAGGGAGATTGCGGAAGCGGTGATGTTCAAAGGGTCCTCCTCTGGAGCCGGCCATAAACTCTGTACTAAGTACGCTGTACTTTGTACAGAAATTTCCGATCGGCTGCACTGTGACGTGAATCACCCCGATACGATCGGCTCGAGGATGGTTCGAGCGGGGATGGCCCGCAAGATGAGGAGGTGGCGTGGCCGAGCAGTCGCGGGATCGCAGTAGTGCGGGTGATCCCGTGCGCACCTTGGAATTGCTGTGGCGCGTGCCCGGCGCATCCGAGCGACAGCGCGGACCGAAACAGCGCAGCAGTGTGGATGCCGTGGTCGCGGCGGCAATCGAGATCGCGGACGTGCAGGGGATCGGCGCGCTCACTATGCGCGCCGTAGCCACCGAACTCGGCTTGACCCCCATGGCCACCTACACCTATGTGCCGGGCAAGGCCGAACTGGTAGACCTCATGCTGGATGCGGTCTACCAGGAGATGTCACGCTCCGATCTGAGCGAGTTGCCCTGGCGCGATCGGGTCGCGACAATCGCCGCCGAGAACCGCGCCATGCTGATCCGCCATCCGTGGGTCGCCTATCTGCCGACCACGCGTCCGCCACTCGGCCCCGGCGTCGCGGCCAAATATGAACACGAATTGCGCGCCTTCGACGGCCTCGGCCTCGACGATATCGATATGGACGCGGCCCTCACCTTCGTCCTCGGCTTCGTCACCTCGGTCGCCCGCATTGCCATCGATACCGAGCGCGCCGCCGCCGACAGCGCGATGTCCGACCATCAGTGGTGGGAGCGCGCCGCTCCGCTGCTGGCCCAGGTTTTCGACGCCGAGCGCTATCCGCTGGCCGCCCGCGTCGGGGCGGCCGCCGGCCAGGCTCACGACTCCGCGTATAGCGCCGACCATGCCTATGAATTCGGCCTGGCGCGAGTCCTCGACGGCCTGGCGGGGCTCATCGAAAACCGTTGAGTCGCATGCGGTATCGGCTACTGATCGCCGGGGCCGATTTCGTTGGGTGGGTCCTGATGCTGCGCGGAGTCCGCATTGGCGGGCAGCATGAAACTTGTGATCACGATTGCCAGAAGGATGAATCCCGCCACGATCAACACGAGGCTGACGGTCATGACGCCCCCTTTCTCCTGTCGAGCTGACAGCTAATTGTCGGCAAGCTTGATGGAGGGGTTTCCCATGGTCGCGTCGTCACACTATGGCGTGTGACACAGTGCGGCTATGCGCTTCAGAATAGGTGCTTGCGCGGATTTGGTGGGCGGGAAGTGATCATTCTGTGAGTGACCCGCCGCAGTTGTTATCCAGTTGGACGGCCTTCGGCGATGATCGCCCTGGAGTTGCTACAAAATAGAAAAAGCGGCGCGCAGGCCATTGAATCGTCCGCGCGCCGCCTGGATAATGCCCCGAGCGTCAGAGCCCGTCGCGCTGGATCCGCAACGCGGTAATCGTTGCGGCCAACCCCTCGTATTGATTGATGAGCAGGACGATTTCGATCAGGCTGCGCTCGTCGTAGTGCTCGGTAAGGGCGGCCCAGGTGGCATTGCCGATATCGCGGGTTTCGACCAATTCGTCGACGGCGGCGAGCAGGGCGCGGTGTTTATCCGACCACCCGTCGGCGGAGGGGCCGGTCCGCAAGCGCTCCAGGATTTCCGGCGTGACACCGGCACGCCTGCCGAGGCGGATGTGATGGTCCATTTCATAGGCGCAGTCGCGCAGGCGGGCGACGCGCAGGATGACCAGTTCGGATTCGTGCCGTGGCAGCCGGCCGCCCGGCATCAATCGTCCCGAGAAGTGCAGCCAGCCGCGGAACAGACCCTTTGTCCGGCCGAGTGTGCTGAACAGATGTGCGTCATCTGTTCCCGCCGCGCGCGAAAGCATTTGCCAGACAACCCAGTTGATCGGACCGAGCTCGCGGAGCCGTCCGGGTGAAATGCGTGGTTGCAACGCCGAAACCATGCCTTTTCCTCCTGCTCTCCGGTGTGCACCGGAGGAGTCTCGTCGCGGGGTCCGTGGTGCCGGACCGAATTCGAGCGTACTAGCGGGTAGGTCGGTAATCGGTGGGTCGGCGGCACTCTAGTGCGCGGCGCGCGGTTCCTGGACCTCGCGGTATCCCGGTTGGGCGCAATTCGTGACCTCATCAATGGGGGTGTTGCTGGGGGACTCCGTGCCGGCTTATCGGTCCGATTAAATCCGACTGGCCGGTTTTCTATGGCTCAATTGTGCTGGCCTTCTTGGCTTTCCGGTGGTCTTCGCGGCGACCGCGGGTCATCATCAGTACCGGCGCGGTGGATGCGGGACGCCGGGGCGAACCGGATGAGGCAGGGAAAACGCGATGCTGGTGAAGATCAAGACCGGAGCGAATCTGTCCGGGGCGGAGCAGGAGTTCGTGGAATGCCTGCGGTCGTATCCGACGACCGGTGTCGCATTGCTCGACCTGACGGTCGGTGACCACGGGTCCCGGCGGGTCGACGCGGTCATCCTGACCCCGCGCGGCATTACGACGGCCGATGTCAAGGGCTTCCGGCGCCGCCAGAACGGGATACTGAGCATTCCGGGCGACGGTCCGTGGACGATCAGCGCGGAGCCCGCCGAATTCGATGAGGAGATCGCGGGCGACCCCGTCGACCACTTGGAACACAGCGTGCACGCCGTGAAGACCACCCTCGAGCGGGCGCTGATCGATCCGGGTCATATTTGCGGCGTCGTCGTGCTGGTGCCGTTCCGCGGGGTCGCGGTGCGGCCCGCGCGCACCAACCTGCGCCCCGGCATGGATGTGCTCGTCGCGAATGCCCGCGACGCGGCCGAATTGCGCATCTACCTCGACGGCTTCTCCGCCGGACCGCGCAGCTGGACCGCCGATCGGGTCGCCGCCGCCTGCGCTGCGCTCGGCGCCGAAAAGCCGTCGCGCGCCGAACTGCTCGCCGATGGCTTCGACGCGGTGCAGCCCGAGGCGCCGACGCCGTCGGCGCGGGACCTCCGACAGCACGTCATCCCCGCACCGCTGCCGCCGAGTAGGCGGCAGACGACCACGGGGTGGGCGATCTTCGCCGTTGCGCTGCTCGGCATGGTGGTCGTGCTGATCGTGATCGCGAATTCGCTCGCACATGATTCGGCTCAACCGGCCCGCGAGTCGGATACGACGACAACAAGCGTGACGCCGTCGCCGCCGCCGTACCGTCCGATCGAATGCTGGCCGTTCCAGACCAAGTGCTGATTCCGAAGGTCTGTGCCGTCTTGTTCGCCCACATGGTGGGTCGAAGGTCGCGCTGGGTGGGCCACGGAATCCCGGTGTCCGTCGGTTTATCGAGGCATCCTCGAGGACGGTCGATGGATGGCCGACTGATCACGGTTCGGTCGAAACGGGTCATCCGTCAATCGCGCACTGCACGTGAGAGTTTCGTGAATTCGATGGCCTGCTGCGCGCGAGCCAGCACGTGCGTGCGGGAGCGGCCGATATGTGTGGTGAGGGTGCGCAGTGCCGCATCGGGATCACCGTCGAGCAGTTGTTCGGCGATCGCGATGTGCTCGGCGGTCATGGTGGCGATCCGCTCGGGCGTCGGCAGGTCGAGGGTGCGGACCGGGCGCACCCGGACGTACACGCCGGTGAGCGCATCCGCCAGCGCCGCATTGCCCGCCGCGGCGAGCAGCGTCGTATGGAACTGCTCATCCGCGGCGACCAGCGCGGGGCCGGGTTCGGGTGGGTCGTCGCGAAAGCCGCGCCAGGTGTCGAGTTCCGCGCGCACCAGCGCCAGATCGTGTGCGGGCGCTGGCTCGCCCACGATACCGATCACCCGCTGAAATCCCCTGGCCTCCAGCACAATCCGCAACTCGTACAGATTGTCCAGCTCCGCCAATCGCGGCCGGAACGGATACAGCCCATCGGCGTGGCGCTCCACCAACCCGTCGGCCCGCAGCCGGGCCAGCGCCTCCCGCACGGGGGTGCGTGAGACCCCGTATATCTCGGCCAGGCGTTCCTCGCCGAGCCGTTCGGTGGGCACGATCGCTCCGGTGGCCAAGTCCCGCCGCAGCGATTCGTATACCCGCTCGCTGAGCGGAACCCGCCCCCTGCGCGTCATGGCGGCCAGCTCAGATCGCCATGGCCGAGCGGACCGAGGTCTCCGCGCCCGCACCGCCCTCGCCCGTGGACGTCACCCGTCCGGACTGCAGGATGTAATAGCGTTGTGCCGCTTGTAGAGCGAAGCCGATGTGCTGTTCCACCAGCAGCACACTGAGTCCGCCGCGACCGGTCAAATCGATGATGGTGCGCTCGATTTCGGCGACAACGGAGGGCTGAATGCCCTCGGTGGGTTCGTCGAGAATGAGCAGCTTCGGCTCGGTGATCAGCGCCCGCGCGATCGCCAGCTGCTGGCGCTGACCGCCGGAGAGCAAGCCCGCCTTGCGCGTCAGCAGTTCCCGCAGCGCCGGAAACAGATCGAGCGATTCATCGATCAGCGCCTTGCCGCGCTTGCGGCCATCGGCCACCACTTGCAGATTCTCGGCGGTGGTCAGCTGCGGAAAACTCTGCTGTCCCTGTGGCACATAGGCGATCCCGCGCTTGACCCGGCGCGACGGCGACAGCTTCGTGATCGATTCACCATTGAAGGTGATCCGGCCGGATTTCGTACCGATCAGACCGACCGCGGTGCGCAGCAGGGTGGTCTTGCCCGCGCCATTGTGTCCCATGATCGCCACCACGCTGTCGTCCGGAACGGTGATCGAGACGCCGTGGATCACCTCGGTCCGGCCGTAACCGGAATGAATGTCGATGAGCTCAAGCATCGGCGGACTCCTTCGCGGTCAGCTCCTGCGCGGTCTGCGCGTCTTCGAGTTCGGTGCCGATGGCCGCGGCGGTGCCGAGGTAGACCTCCTGCACCTTGGGATCGGCCTGTACCTGTTCGACGGTGCCCTCGCTGAGCACCTTGCCCGCGGCCAGCACGGTGACCGAGGTCGCGAACGATCGCATGAAGTCCATATCGTGCTCGACCACCACGACAATGCGTTCACCGCCGATGCGGCGCAATAGCTTTCCGGTCTCCTCGCGCTCTTCGGCACTCATGCCCGCCACCGGTTCGTCGAGCAGGAGCACCGAGGCGTTCTGCACCAGCAGCATGCCGATCTCCAGCCATTGCTTCTGCCCGTGCGCCAATACGCCCGCGGGCTTATCGCGCAGTTCGCCGAGGCCGGTGATCTCCAGTGCCTCTTCGATACTCGGCAATATCGACTTGCGGCGGCGCAGCAGTGTCCATGCCGATCGACCCGCCCCGGCCGCGATATCTAGGTTCTGCAGGACGCTCAACTGCTCGAAAACACTTGCCGTCTGGAAGGTTCGGCCGATACCGAGCCGGGCGATCTGATGCACCTTCTTACCGAGGAATTCCACGCCGGACTTCTGCGCCGATCCGCTGGCGGGCACCAGACCGGTGATCGCATCGATGAGCGTGGTCTTCCCCGCGCCATTGGGGCCGATGAGGAAGCGCAGATCGCCTTGCAGCACGGTGAGATCCACATCCGAGACGGCCTTGAAGCCATCGAAACTCACCGAAAGGCCGCGGATTTCGAGGTACTCACTCGACATGCCCGCATTGCCACCGGCTTTCGGATCATGTGCTGGCGCAACCGTATTCATAGGGATTCCACCTTATCCTCGGCAACCGGTACGACCTCGGGCAGCGGTTCGGCGACGACGCCCGGCACCGGCTCGACCGTCTTGCCGAACCTGCTGTCCAGCAACCCCTTCAGCATCGGCCACACCCCGGCCAGACCCGCCGGAATGAACCCGACCACCACAATGAACAGCACACCCTGCAGATAGGTCCAGCTGGACGGGAACTCCTCCGATAGCGCGGTCTGCGCCCAGGCGACGCCGATCGCGCCGAGTACCGGCCCGAGCAGGGTGGTTCGTCCGCCGATCGCGACACCGATAATGAATGCGATGGACGGCACCACACCGATATCGGCAGGGGAAATAATGCCGACGATCGGTGTGAAAAGCGCACCGGCGATGCCAGCGAAGAAGGCTGCGACGACATAGGCCACGATCTTGATATTGGCCGGATCGTAGCCCAGGAAGCGCACCCGCTCCTCCTGATCACGTACGGCCACGAGCAATTCGCCGTACCGGCTGCGCATGAGTTGGCGCACCGCCGCGACCACCAGCAGTAGGGTGCCCGCCGCGATGAAGAACAGCATCTGCCGGTTCGCCGGATCCGAGAGTTTGAAGCCGAAGAAGGCGCGGAAGTCCGACAGTCCGGTGAATCCGCCGATCTTCTGCTGACCGGTCAGCAGAATCGCCAGCGCCGCGGCCAGCGCCTGGCTCAGAATCGCGAAATACGTGCCCTTGACCCGGCGTTTGAAGACGCCGTAGCCGAGTGCCGCGGCCACCAGCGCCGGCAGCACCAGAATGCCGATCAGGGCGACCGGCGCAGAGGCGAAAGGCCGCCAGAACGAGGGCAATTCGCGGATACCGGCGATCTCCATGAACTCCGGCACGTCATTGTGCAGCCGGGCCGCATCGGCCATCTGCATATGCATGGCCATGATGTAGGCGCCGATGCCGAAGAACACGCCCTGTCCGAGGGTGAGCATGCCGCCACGGCCCCAGGCCAATCCGATGCCAGCGGCCACGATCGCGAAGCACAGGAATTTGGCGAGCAGGTTGAGCCGGAAATCGCTGAGCACGGCGGGTGCGACCGCGAACAGCAGGATCGCGGCGAGGATGAAGCCGCCCCATGCGGTCACCGAAGGATATGCGCGCCAACGCTGTCCGAGTGTGGTCATGCCAAACTCCTCGTTCGAACGGTGAACAGCCCCTGCGGACGGACCTGCAGGAAGATGACGATGATGACGAAGACGATCACCTTCGCGATCGAGGCCGTCGTCGAATACTCGATATAGGAATTCAGCAGCCCGAGTGCGAAGGCCGCGATCACCGTGCCCCTGATCTGGCCGAGTCCGCCGATCACGACCACCAGGAAGGCATCGATCAGATAGCTCTGCCCGATGGTGGGGCTGGTCGAACCGATCAGGGTGAGCGCGACGCCAGCGACCCCGGCCAGCCCGGAGCCGATGAAGAATGTGCTGATATCGGTGATGCGGCTGGAAACGCCGCTGGTCTCGGCCAGCCCGCGGTTCTGCACGACCGCGCGGATGCGCCGACCCAGCGGGGTCGTCTTGAGCACGGTGGCGAGCGTGGTCACCGCGACGAGTGCGAGTACCAGAATGAAGATGCGGGTCTTGGGCACCACCGCGCCGAGGATGGTGACACCGCCACTGAGCCATTCGGGGGCGAGCACATTCTTGGCGGGTGCGCCGAAGATGTCACGGGCCGCCTGTTGCAGCACCAGTCCCACGCCGAAGGTGACCAGCAGGGTGTCCAGCGGCCGGTCGTACATCCAGCGGATCAGGCCCATTTCCAGGGCCGCGCCGAGTAGTCCGCCGACCAGGAAGCCGACCAGCAGCGAAACCACCAGCGATACTCCGGTCGATGAGATGACCTTCTGCACAACATAAGTCGTGTAACACCCGGCCATGATGAATTCACCATGCGCCATATTGATCACGCCCATCTGACCGAAGGTCAGCGAAAGGCCGAGCGCCGCGAGCAGCAGAATCGATCCCAGACTCAGCCCGGTGAAGAGCTGGCCGATCAACACGTCCATATTGGATTCCTAACGGGGTCGGCCGGGTGCGGGCTCCCTCTCACAAAGCCCGCACCCGGCGCTGGCACTACTTGAGGCCCTTGGCCCACTCGTAGGACTTCAGGTACGGGTCCGGCGTGACCGCTTTGCCCGAATCCCACACCGTGTAGATCAGTCCGTCCGGCCGGATCTCGCCGATGCGGGCGGTCTTGGTGATGTGGTGGTTGCTGCCGTCGACGGTGACCAGCCCTTCGGGAGCCTCGAAGGTCACGCCGTCGGCCGCGGCCTGAATATCGGCCACCTTGAACGACTTTGCCTTCTCGACGGTGTTCTTCCACAGGAAGACCGAGGCGTAGGCGGCCTCCATCGGATCCGAGGTCGGCTTGTCGGCGCCGAACGCGGCCTTGTAGTCCGCGACGAACTTCTTGTTCACCGGGGTGTCCACGGTCTGGTAGTAGTTCCACGCGGTGAGCTGGCCCGCGATGTTCTGCGCGCCGATGCCCGCGACCTCTTCCTCGGCGATGGACACCGAGACCACCGGCATATCGGCGGCTTTCAGGCCCGCATTGGTGTACTCGCGGAAGAAGGCCACATTCGAGTCGCCATTGAGGGTGTTGAATACCGCTCCCGCCTTGGCATTGCGGACCTTGTTCACAATGGTGGAGAAGTCGGTGGAGCCGAGCGGGGTGTAGTCCTCACCCTTGATCTCGATGCCGTTCGCCGCGGCGTAGGCCTTGATCTCGCGGTTGGCGGTCTGCGGGAAGACGTAGTCGGAGCCGACCAGGTAGAGGGATTTGATGCCCTTCTGCTTCAGATAGTCCAGCGCGGGCAGGATCTGCTGGTTGGTGGTCGCGCCGGTGTAGAAGATGTTCTTGCTGTCCTCCAGGCCCTCGTACTGGACCGGGTAGTAGAGCAGCGAGTTCAGGCTCTCGAACTTCGGCTTCATGGCCTTGCGGCTCGATGAGGTCCAGCCGCCGAATACCGCTGCGACACAGTCGGAGCTGATCAGCTTTTCGGCCTTCTCCGCGAAGGTCTTCGGGTCCGACGCGCCGTCTTCGAGCACCAGGTCGAGCTTCTTGCCCATGACCCCGCCCGCGGCGTTGATCTGGTCGACGGCCAGCTTCGTCGAGTTGGCGACGGTGACCTCGGAGATCGCCATGGTGCCGGACAGCGAGTGCAGTGAACCGATCTTGATCGAGTCCTTCGATGTGTCCACGCACGACGCGGCGTTGGAGCCGCTGGTCGAGGCGTCATCCTTGGCGCCACAGCCGGTCAGCAATAGACCGGCCAGTGCGACGGCCGTCGGCGCGACCAACGCCCTGGTGACGCGACGGGGACGCGATCGATGGATGTCACGGGATTCTGGCATGGGGGCGGACCCTTCTCTCCTCATCAGGTGTTCGGCGGCACTGCGTGCGCCGCGCCGAATACGCCCGCCTTTGCACCGGTCACGGCCGCTTCCGGCGGTTGGTAAGTCGCTGGAAGAGGCTGTAGACCGGGTTGTATACAACGGCTGTATTCGTGGTGCGAACGTTAGACAGAAGTTGTTGCGCCGGAATATCTCTCGGTGACGAGTCGATTGCGCGTGTTTCCGTGGTGTGAACCTTTGCGCCGACCGCTCGGTCCGCACGTGTGAGGGGCCACTCTGGCTACGGTTGCGTAGCAAGACAGCGGTACGGCAGTCTCGTTTTGTACAACGTCAAAACGTCGAGCCCCGTGCTGCCGAGGCTGGGGGACGCGTGAGTCGAGGAGGACCGGTGGGTCACTACAAGGCGAACGTTCGGGATATCGAGTTCAACCTGTTCGAGGTGTTCGGACTGGACAAGCTCCTGGATACGGGTGCCTATGGCGATCTTGATTCGGATACTGTGCGGGAGATCCTCGCCGAGGTGAAGCGGCTGGCCGAGGGGCCGGTGGCGGAATCCTTCAGCGCGGCCGACCGGGATCCGGTGGTCTACGATCCGACCACCTATTCGATTTCGGTGCCCGAGGCGCTGCGTAAGACCGTCGCTGCGGTGAACGAGGCCGACTGGAGTCGGCTCGGTATGCCGGAGGGGATGGGCGGCACGCGCGCACCCGCGGCCGTGGTCTGGTCGGTCAATGAGATGCTCACCTGCGCCAACCCGGCGGCGAGCTTCTTCAATATGGGTCCGGTGATGTCCTCGGTGCTGTTCAATGTGGGCACCGAGCAGCAGAAGCAGTGGGCGACAAAGGGGTACGACCGCGGCTGGGCGGGCACCATGGTGCTGACCGAGCCCGATGCCGGTTCCGATGTCGGTGCCGGGCGCACCAGGGCGATCCAGCAGGAGGACGGCTCCTGGCATATCGAGGGCGTCAAGCGCTTCATCTCCGGTGGTGATGTCGGCGAGACTGCCGAGAACGTCTTCCACCTGGTGCTGGCCCGCCCGGAGGGCGCCGGTCCGGGCACCAAGGGGCTTTCGCTGTTCTACGTACCGAAATACCTCTTCGATCACGAGACGCTCGAGCTGGGCGACCGCAATGGCGTCTACGTGACCGGTGTCGAACACAAGATGGGGTTGAAGTCCTCGCCCACCTGTGAGCTGACCTTCGGCGCAACCGCTGTGCCCGCCAAGGGCTGGCTGGTCGGCGAGGTGCACAACGGCATCGCGCAGATGTTCCAGGTGATCGAGAACGCGCGCATGGTGGTCGGCATCAAGTCCACCGGCACGCTGTCCACCGGTTATCTCAACGCCCTCGACTACGCCAAGCAGCGGGTACAGGGCGCGGATCTGACGCAGATGGCGGATAAGGCGGCCCCGCGCGTCACCATTGCCCAGCATCCCGATGTGCGGCGTTCGCTGGCCATGCAGAAGGCCTACGCCGAAGGTCTGCGCGCGGTGTACCTGTACACCGCCGCCCACCAGAACGCCGATGTGGCAGAGCTGGTTTCGGGTGCGGATGCCGAATTGGCGCACCAGGTGGACGATCTGCTGCTGCCGATCGTCAAGGGTGTCGGTTCCGAGCGGGCCTACCAGTACCTCACCGAATCGCTGCAGACGCTGGGTGGTTCGGGCTATCTGCAGGACTATCCGATCGAGCAGTACATCCGCGACGCGAAGATCGACTCGCTGTACGAGGGCACCACCGCCATCCAGGCGCAGGACTTCTTCTTCCGCAAGATCATTCGGGATAAGGGGGTGGCGCTCGCCCACGTCAACGGGCAGATCGCCGCATTCCTGGAGGCGAAGACCGGTCACTTCGAGGCCGAGCGGGCGCTGCTGGGCACCGCGGTCGCCGATGTGCAGGCGATGGCGGCCACGCTCACCGGATATCTGATGGCGTCCCAGCAGGATCCGAAGGAGCTGTACAAGGTCGGCCTCGGCTCGGTGCGCTTCCTGCTCGCGGTCGGCGATCTGCTCATCGGCTGGCGCCTGCTGGTGCAGGCCGAAGTCGCGGCCGCCGCCCTGGCCGGCGACGCGCCGGAGAAGGACGGCCCCTTCTACGCCGGAAAGGTCGCTGTCGCAACCTTCTTCGCGAAGAACGCACTGCCGGAGCTGACCGCGGTGAAGAACATCATCGCCGCGATCGACAACGACATCATGGAGCTGGACGAAGCGTCGTTCTGACCGGTCTGCCGAGCCGACCGCTCCCGGACTGCCATCCGTGCTGATTTCTTTCCCGCATTCGGTTGGTGGCGAAGAACTCCGGGGGCGCCGGTCGACCAGCCGACCGTGGTGCCGCTCGAGCCTCGCTCGGCGCGGAGGCGACACACGCCAACCTGGACGCGGATCGCTCGCGTTGTTCTCGTCGATCCGGCTGCACGACAGGCGATGTCACGAGCGACGCGAGCGATCGGCCGTCCGAATGCCGCCGAGGAGCCTGCATCGACTGTGCGCGACATGACAGTTCGGTGAGTGCCGGTCTCCTCGGGCTGCGCGGCAGCCAGCTGTCGACGGCCGCACATCCGGTGCCGGACCGGAAGGCCATGGCAGGATGGCTGTGAAATGAGGTTCGAAGCACTATGAAGTATTTGCTGCTCATCTACGGCAATCAGGAGAAATGGAACGCGATCCCGCCCGAGGTGTGGCCGGAGGCGGTTGCCGAGCAGGAGGCGTGGAACGCGCGTTACCGGGCAACCGGTGAACTGCTGGGTGCGTACGGTCTGGGCGACGCGGATACGGCGAAGCTGGTGCTGCGCCGCGACGGCGCCCCCGTCGTCACCGACGGTCCGTACCTGGAGACCAAGGAGTACCTCGCCAGCCTGTACCTGCTGGAGGTCGCCAGCGCGGAACGCGCCCGCGAGATTGCTGCGGACATGCCGTGGGCTGACGAGTCGCCGGTGGAGCTGTGGCCGATACTGCACGAGTCCCCGGGGAATTGAGCGGTCGCACGGTCGAATCCGTTCTGCGTGAGCTGGCGCCGCAGGTCCTCACCACCCTCATTCGCCGCCACGGCGATTTCGTCGCGTGCGAGGACGCCACCCAGGAGGCACTGCTGGCCGCGTCGGTGCAATGGCCGGTCGAAGGTCTGCCGGACAATCCGCGCGGTTGGCTCGTTACCGTCGCGCAGCGCCGCCTCGTCGATGAGATCCGCAGCGAGACCGCCCGGCGCCGCCGCGAAGAACAGGACATGGCGGCCACCAGGGACCTCGGCCAGCACGACGATGAGCCGGCCGGCGACGATTCGCTGGCGCTGCTGTTCCTGTGCTGTCATCCCGCACTGACCCCACCGAGCCAGATCGCACTCACCCTGCGCGCCGTCGGCGGACTCGGCACCGCGCAGATAGCGGCCGCCTTCCTCGTCCCCGAAGCGACAATGGCGCAACGGATCACCCGGGCCAAACAGTCCGTCGACACCACGGGACGAGTCTTCGCGATGCCGGAGCCCACCGAGCTGCCCGCCCGGGTAGCGGCCGTGCTGCATGTGCTGTACCTGATATTCAACGAGGGCTACACCGCCTCCACCGGAACCGATCTGACCGTGCCGGATCTCAGTGACGAGGCGATCCGGCTCACCCGCATGCTCCGCGCGCTGCGGCCCGACGACACCGAGGTTTCCGGCCTGCTGGCCTTGATGCTGCTGACCGACGCACGCCGGCCCGCCCGGATCGACGCCGACGGCGACCTGGTCCCGCTCGACGAACAGGACCGCGCGCTGTGGGACCGGGACCGCATCGCCGAGGGCGTCGAGCTGATCACCGCGACCCTCACCCGTGGCGATGTCGGTCCGTACCAACTACAGGCTGCGATCGCCGCAGTCCACGACGAGGCCCCTGCCGTCGAGGCAACGGATTGGCCGCAGGTCCTCGCGCTGTACGACCTGTTGGAGCAGGTCGCGCCGAATCCGATGACGACCCTCAATAGCGCGGTCGCCGTTGCCATGGTTCGCGGCCCGGCCGCCGGGTTGGCGGTCCTCGCGAGCCTGGAGTCGAACAAGAGGATTGCCCGGCATCACCGGTTGCTCGCCACCCGCGCACACCTGCGCGAGCTCAGTGGGGACCCAGCGGGGGCTGCCGCGGACTATCGTGCTGCGGCCGAGCGCACCGACAGTGCCGCTGAGCAGCGATATCTGTGGAGAAGGATTTCTCGGCTCGCGATGTAGAGAAGTCGGCATCGTCTCCGACCACGTCGCGTAAGGCATCCACAGCCAACCGAGGAGAGACCGACGTGACCACATTCATCGAGCCCATCGTCCGCTGCGATATGACCATCTCACTGGACGGATTCATCTGCGGCATGGAAGCCCGCAAACCGCCGTTCCTCGACGACGGGTTCTTCCGCGTGACCGACTGGATCGTCAAGCACTTCGCTTGGCAGCAGCAGCACGGATTGTCCGGCAGCACCACCGCCACTGCCGCAACCGATCCCGAAGCCGAGCTGGTCACCGAGCGGATCGAGCAGACCGGGGCCTATGTCCTCGGCCGTCGCATGTACGACTCGGCGGGCGGTACTTGGGATGAGCAGGCCCCGTACCACGTGCCGACATTCGTCGTCACCCATCGGCGACAGGAATCCCGAGCGCTCGCCGATGGCACCGTCTTCCACTTCGAGACGGGCGGGCCAGCAGCGGCGATCGCCCGCGCAAAGGAGGTCTGCCGCGAGGCGGGCGAAGGCAAGAACGTCCATGTTTCCGGTGGTGCATCCCTTGTGCAGCAGGCGATCTCGGCCGGTCTGGTCGACGAGCTGCACATTCACATCGCGCCGGTCCTGCTCGGCCAGGGCACTCGACTCTTCGACAACCTGCCCGACGGGATCGTCGAACTCGAGCGCTACCGCGTCGTCGACTCCGCCGACGCCACCCATCTCAGCTTCCGCATCCCCCGCAGTACCGAGGAGAACACCACCATGACCGCCGCCTCGATGCCGTCCACCGTCATCTCCCGAGACGGCACCACCCTCGCCATCGAGACCATCGGTGCGGGCGCCCCCGTGATACTCATCGGCGGCGCGTTCAACGACCGGTCCACCGTCACGGCGCTGGCCGCGGCTCTCGCTCCCGAATTCACCGCGGTGACCTACGACCGGCGCGCACGCGGCGGCAGCGACGATCGGAGCACGGAGTACGCACTGCAGAGCGAGCTCGAGGACCTCGCGGCGGTGATCGCGCACGTCGGTGGGAGGGCCTGCGTGTTCGGTCATTCATCGGGCGGCATCCTTGCGCTCGAAGCTGTCATGCACGGGCTTGCGATCGACCGGGTCGCGGTCTATGAGACGCCCTACCTCGTCGACGACACGCGCCCCGCCCCCTCGGCAGGCGCCCGAGACCGGTTGACAGGTCTGGTGCGTTCGGGCGATCTGGAGGCAGCCGTGGCGCTGTTTCTCCAGGAGAACGTCGGTGTACCGGCCGAGATGGTCGCATCGATGCGGACCGGCGATGAGTGGGCCTTCCTGGTCGGCAATGCCGCCAGCCTGCCCTACGATGCGCTTGTCACCGGCGACGACCTCGCCCTGCCGACCGATCGACTTGCAGCCGTGACCATTCCGACCCTCACCATCTACGGCGATCAGACCTGGCCTTGGCTGGCAGCCGGAACACAGGCTGTCGGCACGGCTGTCGGCGTCGTCGAGACCCGCGTTCTCGAGGGCGAGGACCATGGCGTACTGGCAAGGCCAGAGGCACTGGTCCCGACGTTGCGGAAGTTCTTCGGCTGAAGTCACATCAGCGCAACGATGATCAGCAGGTCAGGGCGACGAACACCGTCCCCCTGCCCTGCTATCTCGATGGCAGACAGGAGATTTGAACTCGCCCACCCTCCCGCCCGACCGGCCAATGGGCGCCGCCGAATTCGCCAACCCCCTAGTCCTTTTCGCCTCGGAATTCGCCCAGCATCAGCGACACGCGTTACATCTATCGCCATTGCTGCCCTACCCACTCCGACTGCTCGCCGAGCGCCGTCATACGGCGGTCGATACGGCCTGCGCGGCCATCCTTCGACTACGTTCGACAGACCTGGGCCCAGGGGTGGGTACGGCGGGGGTTGTGTTAGGGGGCGAGGAGTTTGAGTACGACGGGGCGGGAGAGGGTGCCCGAGACCTGCCTTGCGAGTTGGTTGGCGCTGGTGCCCTCGGTATGTGCGGCGCGCAGGGCGGCGGCGAGTTCGTCGCGGGCCGCGTCGGCGGTGGCTTGGGCCTCGCGTAGGCGTTGGGCGGCGCGGTCGACCGGGTTGGTCGCTTCGGTGTCGGCTGCCGGGGTCGGTTTGTTGATCGAGTTGGATTCGTCAACCGGGGTGGCCGATTCGGTGGTCAACTCGTTGACCGGTTCGCGGTGGGGCACCGATTTGTCGCGCTGCATGGCCGCTCGGGCGAACTCCATCATGAATTCGCGGGTCGCGTCGCGGTTTTCGGCATCGGCGCCGAGCAGTAGGCGGGTGGTCTGGGGGACCGCGAGACTCCAATTGGACAGGCCGCACAGGGCGAGCAGGAGCCGGCCCGCGTGGCTCTCGTCGACGTCGAACTGCTCCTTGGCGCGGTCGAATTTCCGCAGGTAGTGCTGGGCGCGCCAGCCATCGATATCGTGCGCGTCGGTGCCGCGGTGCAGGCCCTCCCAGAGCAAAAGCCGTAGCAGTTGAGGATTTTCGCGGTGGTAGTCGAACAGCTTGCCCACGTACTCGCCGGGTTCGGTACTGGCCAGCGGCTGGACCACGTCCATGAATTCGCGCATGGTGTCGATCAGGATGACGTCGAAGAGCTTGTCCTTGCTGCCGAACAGGCCGTAGATGCGCTCCTTGTTCACCCCGGCCGCCTCTGCGATCCGGTCCACCCGCGCGCCAGCCAGGCCGTATTCGGCGAATTCGTCACGCGCGGCGCGCAATAGAGCCTGCTTGGTCGCATCGCTCCGTTTCATCGTGACTGTCATGGCCATGATTTTACCATCTCGTCAAACCAACTATTTGGTTGACAACGGGCTCGGCGCGGGCCTACCTTCATCGCTATGGCAACGCCGACTCTTCAGCTTCCGGCCGGTATCCCGGCCAAGGCACGCACTCGCAGCGCGTCACCGCGTGCGCACACCGGGCGTACCCTTCCCTTCTTCGTCCTGTCCGCCCTGCTGGCCACCGGCCAGATGTACATCCCGATTCCCCTTTTCGCGGCCATGAAAGCGGACTGGAACGTGGGCGCTGGGGTCATGACCTGGATCATCAGTGCCTTCGCCTTCGGCTATGCCGGTGGCTTCGTGCTGTTCGGCCCGCTGTCGGACCGCTACGGCCACCGCCGTGTGCTGGTCACCGGCATGATCGTCGCAGCGGTGGTCACACTGTTGACCGGTCTATCGCTCAGCGCACCGATCGCGGTCGGTCTGCGGGTTGCCCAGGGCCTCGTCGTCGGTTCGATTCCACCGGCGATCATGGCCTATATCGCCACCCGCATCGCTGCGGCGCATCGCGCGGTGGTCACCATGTCGGTGGCCACATCCTTCCTCGCCGCGACGGTCTTGGCGCAGATCGCCTCGCAGGCCGTTGTCGCCGCATTCCCCTGGCGCACCATGTTCATCGGTTCGGCCGTCGTCTTCGTGGCGCTCGCCTTCGTCCTGCGCGCGGTCATGCTCGACGATGCGCCGACCGGCCGGGACAAGCCGCTGGTGCACAGCTATGCGGCGATCCCCGCGGTGCTGCGCATCAAGGCGCTGCTGCCGATGCTGGCCGCTGGCGCGCTGAGCATGGCGGTAATGGTCGGGGTATACACCGGCATCGAAATCACCGGTCTGGTCAAGGGTTCCGGCGAACTGCTCGCGCTGCGGGCCGGTGCGCTGCCGGTGATGTTCGCACTGCCGCTGCTGGCCATCCCGCTCGCGCGCCTGACCAAGCCGGGCCAAATGGTGCTCGGTGTGCTGGTCGCCGCGACCGCCATGGTGATCGCCACCTTCGAGGGCACCCACCTCGCGGTGCTGACCATCCTGCTCGCGGTGCTGGTCGGCGGCCTCGGCGTCATCGCACCGGCGGTCCTGCAGACCGCAGGGGAGTTGGGTGGCCAAGCGCGCGCCGCCGCCTCCTCGGTCGCCATGTTCAGCTTCTACGTCGGCGCGACCGCCGGACCGCTGGTCGCCGCTGCCGCGGCGCCACACGGCTTTTCGGTCCTGGCATGGACACTGGCCATACTCCTGGTCGCGGCACTGGGCCTGACCCTGTTCGGGGTGCGAATCCAGCAGTCGGCATTACCCGCATAGCCACCCAGCGAACCACCAAGGCCGACATCGGAATCCGCCGATGTCGGCCTGGTGCATTGCGGACCCCCACCTTCCGCCTGAGTGGCCGGTGTCGCATTGCCCGTGCCGCTCCCGGTGTCCGTTGCGGGTGTCGCATTGCTCGTGCCGGTGGCGCATAGTGCGTGAGTTCTGCGCGATTCCCATGGGTGTGCGGCGCGGTCAGCGGTGTCCCCGTGCGGCGCGCAACGGACTCACTTGAGGACGTAGGGGGAGACCGAGCTGCGGTGTTCGCTGATGTCGAGGACCTTGCCGAGTGGTGGGAAGGCGCGCTGCGGGCAGTTGGCGCGTTCGCAGACGCGGCAGCCCGCACCGATCGGGGTGGCCTTGGCCTCGTCCAGATCGATGCCATCGGCGTAGACGACCCGACCCGCGTGCCGCAGTTCGCAACCCAGGCCGATCGCGAAGGTCTTGCTGGCCTGGCCATATCGGGTCGCGCGGCGCTCGACGGTACGGGCGACCCATAGGTATTTGCGCCCGTCGGGCATCTGGGCGATCTGGGTCATGATCTTGCCCGGATAGGCGAAGGTCTCGTAGACATTCCACAGCGGGCAGGTGCCGCCGCTGGCGGAGAAGTGAAAACCCGTGGCGGACTGGCGTTTCGACATATTGCCCGCCCGATCCACCCGCACGAATGAGAACGGGACCCCGCGCAGCTTGGGGCGCTGCAGGGTGGAGAGGCGATGGCAGATCGTCTCGTAGCTCTGGGTGAAGAAGGCCGAGAGTCGCTCGATATCGTATCGGAAATCCTCGGCGACCTCGTGAAAGTGCGTGTAGGGCAGGACCGTTGCCGCCGCGAAGTAATTGGCGAGGCCGAGCATGGCCAGCTTGCGGGCGTCCTCGGAGGTGAAATTGCCCTCCTCCACGAGCTTTTCGAGCAGGTCCCCGCATTCGAAATAGGCGAGTTCGGCGGCGAGTTTGAAGGTGCGCTGGCCGCCGGACAGATGCGGCGCGATCTCGAGTCGCTGGGTCTGCGGGTCGTAGCGGTGCAAAACGCCCTCACCGAGATCGATCCGCTCGACAATGCTCACATCGTGTGCACGCAACCGGCGCGCGATCTCGCTGTTCACATCGCCGCCGTGGAAGCGGATGCGGGCGGTGAGTTCCTCTGCGGCGGCATCCAATTCGTGGATGTAGTTCTGCCGCTGGTAGAAGAAGTCGCGCACCTCCTCATGCGGTTTGCTGATCGTCGCGCTGCCGGAGCCGTCGGCGAAACGGTCCTCGGTGGCGGCGGCCAGCTGTGCGGAGGTATTGCGGTACCGGTTGTGCATATTGACCAGTGCCCGCGCCATGCTCGGATGCGCGGAGACCATATCCGCGATCTCCTGGGTATCGGCCTCGATGCCGAGCTCCTGGTCCATGACGACCTCTTGGAGTTCGGCGATGAGCCGGGTGTCGTCCTGGGAGGAGAAGAAGGTCGCGTCGACGCCGAACACTTCGCTGATCCGCAGCAGCACCGGCACGGTGAGCGGGCGCACATCGTGTTCGATCTGATTGAGGTAGCTCGCCGAGATCTCCAGCTTCTGGGCGAGTGAGACCTGGCTCAGCCCTCGTTCGGTCCGCAGCTGGCGAAGCCGCGCCCCGACGTAAGTCTTGGCCACCCGTTCAGTTTATGAGGCCATTCGCAACCATGCCAATGGGCAATTAGCAGCAGTGCTGAGCGATATGTCACACCGCCGGGTTACCGTCGACTGGTGCTGTTCTCGGATGTCGTGCAGGCCTCGGAGACCGTCCGTGCGACCCGGTCCCGTAAGACGAAGATCGCCACCTTGGCCGCGCTACTGACCGAGGCTGCCCCGGATGAGCTCGCGCCGGTGGTCTCCTGGGTGTCCGGTGAATTGCGGCAGGGGCGCATCGGCACCGGTTGGCGCACGCTCACGAACCTCAACTGCGAGCCGAGTGATCTTGCGACGCTGACGGTTTCGTCGGTGGACGGCATGTTGAGCGAGTTGGCCACCACATCCGGTCCCGGCTCGGCGAACCGGCGCAGGGACCTGCTCACGGCATTGTGGAGCGCCGCCACCGCCGAGCAGCAGGCCTTCCTGATGCGCCTGCTCGGCGGTGAGTTGCGCCAGGGTGCGCTCACCGCAATCGTCGCCGAGGCGGTCGCCGTGGCCGCGGCGGTGCCGATCGAGCTGGTCCGGCGGGCGTACATGCTCTCCGGACAGCTACCCGTCACGGCCGTCGCCGCGCTGACCGGTGGGGTCGACGCGCTGAGCGAGTTCCGGCTCGAGGTCGGCCGCCCGATCCAGCCGATGCTCGCCGCACCCGGTGCGTCGCTGGACGAAGTGATGGCCGAATTCGGCGATGAGGTGAGCGTCGAGCACAAACTCGACGGCGCGCGCATCCAGGTTCATCGCCAGAATGCGCGGGTCTGGGTGTTTACCAGGACGCTTCGCGATATCACCGCGAGCGTGCCGGAACTGGTCGATCTGGTCGCCCAGCTCGATTGCACGAGCGTGGTGCTGGACGGAGAAACGTTGGCGCTCACCGACTCCGGGCGGCCGCGTCCGTTCCAGGAGACGATGAGCCGCTTCGCCGAGGTCAGCTCGACCAGGGAACTGCTGCTGCACCCATACTTCTTCGACTGCCTGCATCTGGACGGCGAGGATCTGCTCGATGTCCCGCTGTTCAAGCGCCGCACGGCACTGACCAAGGTGGCGGCCGCGCACAGCATCCCGGCGCTGATCCGCCCCGATGCGGAGGCCGCCGCCGAATACTTCGACGGCGCGCTGGCCGCCGGGCACGAGGGTGTGATGATCAAGTCACTGACCGCGCCCTATGCCGCGGGCCGCCGCGGCCGGGCCTGGCAGAAGATCAAGCCGACGCACACCCTCGACCTGCTGGTACTCGGCGCCGAATGGGGTTATGGACGGCGCACCGGATATCTGTCGAATCTGCATCTCGGCGCGCGCGATCCGGAAACCGGTGACCCGGTGATGGTCGGCAAGACCTTCAAGGGCCTCACCGATGCACTCCTGCAATGGCAGACCGCCGAATTCCCGCGCCACGAGCGCGCCCGCGATGAATACACCGTCTACCTCTGGCCCGAACTCGTCGTAGAGATCGCCCTCGACGGCGTCCAGGTGAGCCCCCGTTATCCGGGCGGCGTAGCCCTGCGCTTCGCCCGCGTTGTTCGGTATCGCCCGGATAAGACCGCGGCCGATGTCGACACCATCGAAACGGTTCGCGCTCTACTGCCGTAATGCGTTATGGCGTTCGGTTCCAGGTGCATGCTGGTACGCCGACACCGGTCGGCTGTTCGGACTGCGGCGGGTAGCGGCCGGCTGCACGGTAACGGACCCGGAATCGGTCCCGATAGGCGGCTACCGCGTGGCAATCCTGATCGCGAGTGCCGCACACTGGAGGGGTGACCGCGGACCTCCTGGTACTCCTGATCGTCATTGTCACGGCACTCGCATTCGATTTCACCAACGGCTTCCACGACACCGCCAATGCGATGGCTACCTCCATCGCCACCGGCGCACTGCGACCACGAGTCGCGGTCGCCGTGTCCGCGGTTCTCAATCTGATCGGTGCTTTCCTATCCGTGGCGGTCGCCGCGACGGTGGCCAAGGGCATTGTCCGGCTCGACGCGGTCCAGGGGGAGGCGCTGCTGACCATCGTGTTCGCCGGTCTGGTCGGCGGCATTCTGTGGAATCTGCTGACCTGGCTGTTCGGCCTGCCGTCGAGTTCCTCGCACGCGCTGTTCGGCGGCCTCATCGGTGCCACCATCGCCGCACTCGGCTGGGGCGGGGTGATCTGGGCGCACGGTGCGGACGGTGTACTGACCAAGATCGTGCTGCCCGCCCTGCTGGCACCGATCGTGGCCGCGCTGGTCTCCGCGATCGGCACCTGGGGCGTCTACCGGATCACAAGGAGTTCGGATCCCGATAAAGTCAACGAGGGTTTCCGCTGGGGGCAGATCGGTTCGGCCTCGCTGGTCTCGCTGGCACACGGCACCAATGACGCGCAGAAGACGATGGGCGTCATCTTCCTCGCCCTGGTCGCGCACGGCACGCTGAACAAGAACGACGAGATGCCGCTATGGGTGATGGCGGCCTGCGCCGTCGCCATAGCGGCGGGCACCTACCTCGGTGGCTGGCGGATCATCCGCACCCTCGGCAAGGGTCTGGTCGAGATCGATTCGCCGCAGGGGCTGGCCGCCGAATCCTCCTCCGCCGCCATCATCCTCACCTCTGCGCACTTCGGGCTGCCGCTGTCGACCACGCAGACCGCCACCGGATCGATCCTCGGTACCGGACTGGGCAAGGGTGCGGAGGTGCGCTGGAGTGTGATGGGCCGGATGGCCGTTGCCTGGTTGCTGACGCTGCCGCTCGCCGGCGTCGTCGGTGCGGTGTGCTGGGCCATCGCGCATACTATCGGCGGGCTGCCCGGGGTGCTGGTGGTGTTCGCACTGCTGATCGTGCTGTCGGTGCTGATGTATCTGCGGTCGCGGCGCGATCCGGTGCATACCGGCAATGTCAACGAGTGGCCCGGCGGTGCGGCCGGGGCCGACACGCCCGACGCCGCTGCCGAGCTTGCGAAGGACACCGCCGCAGCCGCGTCGGTCGCTGGGGATGGACGACACGAGGTGACCGCCGATGGATCGGCGCCGCCCGCCGGGGCGTTCCCGACGGAGTCCAACACATCCGATAGCCGTTCGGCTCAGGTCTGAGGAGGCGCACCGTGCACACACTCGTCACGAATTTGAACGCGCTATGGAAGGTGACTCTCGCGGGTCTGCTGCTCGGCGCGGGGCTGCCGCTCGTCTTCGCCGTCGGGGTGCGGCTCTGGTCGGTCGCCGATGCGGACGGCCGTGCCGCGCAGCGCAACTACCCCGCGCTCGCCGGTGCCTACGCCTGCTTCACGCTGATCATCGCCGCTATTGTCACCGGAATTCTTTACACCGCGAAGGCGTTCCTGGCCGCTAAATTCGGTATTCATCTGTTCGGACAGTAGGAAGGGTGCATTGTGACCGAGTGCAGCGAGGTGTGGCGGTGACCGATCCAGCGAAATCCGCTCAGGTTCGGCCGAATCTGCTCGGCCGGGTCATCGGCTGGCTGCGGGCCGGATATCCGCAGGGGATTCCGCGGTCGGACTATGTCGCCCTGTTCGCGGTGCTGCACCGGCATCTGACCGATTACGAGGTGGTCGCGATCGCCGAGGAGTTGGTGGACTCCAATCCGGACAGCGAGATCAGCCACGCCGATATCGAAGCGGCGATCGCACGGATGGCGATGGAACAGCCGGACGCGCACGATATCGCCAGGGTCGCTTCACATCTGGCGGCAGGCGGCTGGCCGCTGGCGACGCCACTGCCGGGAGATGATCACCAAGATCGCGGATGAGAGCCGTCGCGGTGTGCTCGGCCCACGCCTGGTCGGATCACGAATCCACTTGTTCGGCAACGTAATAGCGTGGCGTGAGCGGCCGTCATTGTCGAGTTTTATTCGGGTGGAACGACATTCGCTGTGGCATTGGTCTCATGACAGGTAGCAATTCCGGACGATCGACCGATAGTCCGATCGGAGCGCGACGCCGCGCTCCGATTCGAGAAGGAGGTCGATCATGGTGCGGTGGACGAGGAGTTCACGCACGGTACAGCGGCTGTTGATGCAGACCGTTGTCGCCGGGACATTGGCAATCGCCCCCGCGGCGGCAATCGCGCCCGCGTTCGCAACCCCCGACAGCGGCGCCCCGACAGCGGCGCCGACTCAGGCTCCGATTCCGACTCAGGCTCCGATTCCCACCCAGGCTCCGGCGCCGACCCAACCCGCACCGACGCAGCCCACCACGCCGAGCCCGGCTCCGCTGCCGACCCCGCCGTCCGACGGCTACGGTCCGGACGGCTACGGTCCCGATGGCTACGACCGCTTCGGTTTCGACCGCTTCGGTTTCGACCACTCGGGCTTCGACCGCTCCGGTTTCGACCACTCGGGCTATGACCGCTCGGGCTATGACCGTTTCGGCTACGACAGCAGCGGCTATGACGAATGGGGTTACGACCGTGCGGGCCGTGATCGCTTCGGCTACGACCGCTTCGGCTACGACCTGTCGGGTTACGACCGCTGGGGCCGTGACGCGGCGGGATACGACCGACTGGGTTGCAGCGTGCGGGGACCGGACCGCCCCGATGCCGACCACGAGAAATGCGAGCAGCAGCGTCAGGCCCGTCCGTCCACCGGCAGCGCCAACTGACCATTTCCCAGGCGATTCACAGCTGGAACGTCAATTATCTCGAGGTTGTCCGAGCAGTATGACTATGTCGGCGAACGGAAGCGGGCTCCGCGGACAGAGCCTTACCCCACGGCTTCCAATTCGTTCGACCCCGGCGGTTCACTGCTCGGACCGTCTTTCCGCTGACCGGCGGCGTCGATCCCTCGCTCGCGCCGCCGGTCCGCAATAACCTCGTCGGAGGCTTGCGGTGACCGCGGCTTCAGCGGGAGCAGCCAGACGATCGCGGCGACGAGCGCGATGGTGGCGAGCAGGGTGTAGGAATCGCCGAGCAGGAATTGCCATGGCGTCCAACGGAATTCCCGGCCTTCGGTCTGCGGTACCAGCCAGATCAGCCCCTGGGGCAGCAGTGGCAGCTCCGGATCCCATGATCCGACCCGATCGACCTGTAGCGGCCACGCGAAGACGAACAGATAAATGACCGCGGGAATGCCGATCCGGATGGCGAGCGAGCGATGGCGCAGCGCGTGGATCACCCACAGCAGCGCGGGCACGATCCACACCCAGTAGTGGGTCCAGGAAATCGGCGAGACCAGCAGCATTACCGTGGCCGCGAGCAGTGCGCCGAGCAATTCGTCACCGCGCAGGTGGGCAATGCGCGCCGCCGCGATTCCGGCGAGCGCGAGCAGACCGGCGCAGACGAACGAGGATGTGGTGTCGTCCCAGGTCGACCATTCCAGACGGCCGAACATGCCATTGATCGACTGATTCTGCACGTAGGCGAAGCCGATTCGGTTCTGCGAGGTCGTAGTCGTCGTCCAGAACTGCAGCGCCTGGGTCGGCCGGTACCAGAAGCCGATCGCGACCGTCGTGGCGAAGGTCGCGGCGGCCGTTGCGGCGGCGCGGTACTGGCGGGTGATGAACAGGTAGACGATGAAGACCGCGGGTGTCAGCTTCAACCCCGTCGCGATGCCGATAAGGATGCCCCGATACCGGCTTTCCTTGGGGAGGGCCAGATCCGCCAGCACCAATGCCATGAGGATCGCGCTGAGCTGGCCGAATCGAAGGGTCTGCTGGACCGGCTCCAACCAGATCGCGGCCCCGGTGCCCGCGATGCTTATCGCGAGCAAACCTGGTCCGCGCCGAAGCTGCTGCAGCCGCCCGGCGCTCCACACGCTCACGAACAGCGACGTCATCGTCAGAATCGTGACGCCGGTGCCGATGTAGTTGATCGGGAAGCGGGAGAGTTCGGCACAGATCCACGCGGCGAATACGGGGTAGAGGAAGGGCAGGCCGAGTGGGCCGCGGCCGTCGTACAGCAACGTCGGATGCGTCGCCGCGACGGTACCGCCCCACATATAGACCTGTAGATCTATTTGGTGCCAGTACATCTGCCAGTTCGGCCGTAGAAACACCAGCCAGGCGCCGATGGACAGGGATGCGAATACGATTGCGGCACTGAGCGATAACTTGTGCGGGGCCTTCTGCTGCGTCCCCACACCAACAGCGCGCTGTTCTCCTGATTGCAGGATGACAGCCATGGAGTTGTTATTCCTTCATCAGGTGATACAGCTCGAACGGACAGCAAACCTTTAGCTAAACTAAGAGCAATTCAGCCTATCATTACTGACCGCCGATGGCTGCCCGTACTTCCCCCCGAGTGGTGAGGTCTATCCGGCGAGCACGTGCAGCAGATGCTCGACCTCTGACCGGATCGCTGCGCGTGCCGGTTTCAGGTACTTGCGGGGATCGACGATCGTGGGGCCGTCGGCGAAGGTGGTCCGAATCGCCTCGGTGGCAAGGACATTCAGCCGGGTGGCGATATTGATTTTGGTCATGCCGTGCTCGACGGCGGTGCGCAGTCCCGCGTCGGGGACACCGGAGGAGCCGTGCAGTACCAGCGGGACCGGCACCTTCGCGGCCAGCCGGGCGATCAGGTCATTATCCAATTCGGCGGTGCGGGTATGCATGGCGTGCGAGGAGCCGACCGCGACGGCCAGGGCGTCCACGCCGGTGGTCGCGACGAATTCGACCGCCTCGTCCGGATCGGTGCGCACCCCTGGGGCATGTGCGCCGTCCTTGCCGCCCACCTCGCCGAGTTCGGCCTCGACGAAGACCTCGCGGTCATGGCACCAGCGGGTGATATCCGCTGTGGCGGAGACATTTTCGGCGTAGTCGAGGGTGGAGCCGTCGTACATGACCGAGCGGATGCCGAGTTCGACAGCTGCGCGGATGAGTTCGAACGAGGTGGCGTGGTCCAGATGTACGGCGATATCCGCGGTGCTGTCGGCGGCGATGCGCAGGCACGCGAGTGCGATCGGGGCCAGGGCGCCGTGGTAGTGCACGGTATTTTCCGAAAGTTGGAGCAGCACCGGCCGTTTCGCCGCTTCGGCGGCAGCCGCGATGGCCTCGGCGTGCTCGAGCGTGATCACATTGAAGGCGCCGAGGCCGCCGGGGCGGGCGGCGGTGATCAGGTCCGGGACGGGTCTGGCTGTCATGCGGTTTTCTCCTGCGGGGTGGTTAGTCGTTCGACGACCACCGTGGGTGCGATGCGGGTGCGCAGGCAGCGGTCGATCTCACCGGCGACTGGAATGACGACCGCGGCCGCGGAGGTGGCCACGGCATCGACGAGGATGGCCGACCAGTCCGGCAGGCCATCCGCATCGGAGAGGGCCGCGATGACCGCGGCGGTCGCGGCATCGCCCGCACCGGTGGGATTTCCGGCGAGCGGTTCGGGTAGTACGGCCGACCACGCGCCCTCGGCGGTGACCACCACCATGCCCTCCGCGCCGCGGGTGGCGATAATGGCGCGCACGCCGCGTTCGATGAGCGGCCGTGCGGCCGTGGCGACCTCATCCGGGGTCACCGGGACGCGTCCGGTGAGACGTTCCAGCTCTTCGGTATTCGGCATCAGGATGATGCCGGGGACCTGGGTGGCCAGGCGCAGTGCCTCGCCGTCGACATCACAGATGGTCGGTACGCCCGCGGAAATGGCGGTGCGCGCGATTTCCGCGGGCAGGCCGGGCGCGATGCCGCCCGGCAGTGATCCGGAGATGACCAGGCCATTGATATCGGGCAGCATTCCGGCCACTCGCACCGAGAGCTGTTCGGCGGCATGCGGATTCGAGACCCGCGCGCCCGGCTCCCATAATGCGGTCGCGGTGCCGTCGCCGGATTCGCTGATCACCACCGTGCGCCGGACCCAGGGCAGTGCGTGCACGAAATCGACCGGCATCTCCAGTTCGGCGGCGGCCGCGAAGGCATGGTCGGAGAAACCCGTTGCCCGAGCGTACTTTCCTAGCTGATTGAGCACCCGCGTCACATTGATGCCCTTCCCGCCGAGGCGCTGTTCGACCGAGCGGACCCGGTGCGCCTGGCCGCGCTCGAAATGCTCCACGCGGTAGGTCATGTCATAGGCGGGATTCATTGTCACGGTGAGGATCACGTCAACCACTGTCCACGTCTGAGCACCCGGCGCAACTGGAGATTGTCATCGACTATCACCAAGTCGGCGAACAGGTCGGCACGGAGGTCGCCCACATCGGTCGATCCCGCCGCGGCGGCCGGTACCGATGTGGCGGCGAGCACAGCGTCGCGCAGCGGGACACCGCAGGCGTCGACCGCCCAGATGAGGCATTTCAGGAGGTGCGCGGTGCCGCCCGCGATGGATCCGGTGGCCACCCTGGCCACGCCATCGGTGACCCGGACAACCTGCGGGCCGAGCCGATATTCGCCATCGGGCATACCCGCGGCCTGCATCGCGTCGGTGATCAGTGCGACCTGTCCGGGTGCGGTCGCGAAAACCAATGCGCCGAAACCGGGGTCGATATGTACACCGTCGCCGATCAATTCGACGACGGTCTGCCGCCG
This sequence comes from Nocardia sp. NPDC004278, assembly GCF_053602975.1. Classification (NCBI taxonomy): domain Bacteria; kingdom Bacillati; phylum Actinomycetota; class Actinomycetes; order Mycobacteriales; family Nocardiaceae; genus Nocardia; species Nocardia sp. NPDC004278. Next base: position 179,110 of record NZ_JBSGEQ010000004.1, on the reverse strand, counting down.
TGCCGCGGCAACCAGCGCCGCGGCCACCGGACCGGGGTCTCGGTGGTGCAGCGGCGGCATCCCGTTGGCCAGGTGAGTGACCAGAGTGCCGAAGCCGTTGGGGCGCATGGCCTGCTGGAAGCGGGTGAAGTCGGTATCACTGTGGCCCAGTGACACCACCACGCCGCTATCGGAAAGACGTTGGGCCACCTTGTCGAATCCGGGCAGCTCCGGGGCGAGCGTCATCATCCGCAGCGCACCGTCGGCGGCTGCGAGGAGTCGATCGGTCAGCTCGAGATCGGGATCGCGCAGATATCGGGGATCCTGCGCGCCACACCGTGCCGCCGCCAGAAACGGTCCCTCGGCATGGATTCCGGCGATGGTGCCGTCGACGGCCAGTTCGCGCAGCGTCGCGACCTGCGCGACCATATCCGCCGCCGCGCCGGTGACCACGCTGGCCAGCACCGTGGTCGATCCGTGCGTGTGATGGAATTCGGCGGCCGCGCGCGCCTCATCGGCGTCGACGGTATCGAACCGGTGCCCGAATCCGCCGTGGTTGTGTATGTCGACAAGTCCGGGCAGTACGGTGCCCGAAAATGGCGGCACGCTCGAATCCGGATGCGCGGCAATCCAGTCCGCGAGCGCGGACACCCGATCGATCCGCCCGGCTCGCACCGACACCACGCCGTCGTCGAATTCCGACGTCGCCGATACGATCCGTCCGCGGATCTCGAGCGGGGATGCTTCCGCTCGACCCGCGCTCGCATCGACGCCGGTCATCTGAGAGCTCCCTGCCTGGCGAACAGGGCCGCACCCATGAGTCCCGCGCGAGCGCCGAACTCGCCGAGCACCACCCGCGGTGCCGGTACGACGCGCAGGCGCTCGGCAATGGTGTGCTGCAGTGGTTCGGTGAGGGCGGCTCCGGCTCCGGCCAGTCCGCCGCCGAGGATGATCAACTCCGGACAGGCCGCGTGGATGAGGCCGAGCAGTCCATCGGCCAGCGCGCTGATCGCCTCGCCGACTACGGCTTTGGCATCGGAATCGGTATCGAGCAGTGCGAAAACATCGGCCGCGCTCGCCGTTTCATGTCCGGTGCGCTGCGCGTAGGCGCGGGCGATGGCTGCGCCCGACGCGACGGTTTCCACGCAGCCGATATTGCCGCAGGGACAGCGCAACCCGTCCGCATGCCGAACCGGGATATGGCCGTATTCGCCGGTCTGCCCGTAGCCGCTGCGCACCAGACGGCCGCCGATGGACAGGGTGCCGCTGATGCCGGTGCCGAGAATGACCACGCAGACATCGTCGTGCCCGCGTCCGGCGCCATAGCGCCATTCGGCCCATCCGGCCGCCGCGACATCGTGTTCGATCAGCACCGGCATGCCCCAGCGGCGGGTGAACCGATCGCCGATGTGCACATCGCGCCAGCCGACATTGCTGCTGAATACCGCGATCGAGCGGACCGGGTCGACGATGCCGGGCAGTAGTACGGCCGCGCGCGCGACGCGATCTCGCTGGTCATCGGTCAACTCGGCCAGCAACCGATCGCCGAGGGCGCCCATGGTTTCGAAGGCGGCCGCACCCTGCGGTGTGGCCACGACGCCGGCGGCCAGCGCCGTACCGGAGGCGTCGGTGATCTCGCCCTTCATGGTGGTGCCGCCGACATCGAGTCCGAGCACCAGCAGATCCTCGCCCAACACCGGGACCGGTTGCGGCGGTACCGCAACCGGTCCCGGTGCCGCTGCGGCGTCCGGCACCGCCGAGCGCACCGCGTCCGTGCGGTCCGCGAGATCGTCGCGGTGCACGGTGGTCGGGGGCTGTTCGGTTCCCATCTTCGGCACAGTAGTTCCTGTTTACCGGCCGATCACTGATCCAGTACGACGGAACGGTTGAGGTTGCGCGGATGGTCCGGATCCAGTCCCTGGTCGGCGGCGCGCAGCACGCAGAGCTGATGGACGCGGACCAGATCGGCCATCGGGTCGATATCGCGGTGTTCGAAGGTGGCCCCGGTGACCGCCACATCGGCCGCGAAATTCGGGACCAGCGGCCCGAAGGCCCAGACGGCCCGGCCCGGCGCGGAGATGCTGATCGGTCCGTGCCGGTATTCGGTCTGCAGGTAGGACTCGGTCCAGGACTGGCAGGACTCGCGCAGTTTGAGCCCCGCCTCCTCCGCGATCGCGGCCGCAAAGCCCATCCCGACGAAGCTGATCTGCTCGGCCCGGCGCACCGCGGCCAAGGCCTGCGCGGGGTCTTCGGCCAGTACGGCCCGCGCCTGCTCGATGGCCGGACGCAGGTCCTCGCCCAGATGCCAGCGCAGGATGGCCAGTGTGGTGGTGGCGAAGCGGGTCTGCACCACCGACTGTTCGTCGACCTCGTCGATCAGGATCGCATCGCCGAGGTCGAGCACCGGGGTGCCCGGACTGCTGCAGATGACGGTGCGCGGAATGTCGTCCGGGATCGCCCGCATGGCATCGACCACCTCGGTGGTGGTGCCGGAGCGGCAGATGACGAGGTAGCGGTCGTAATCGCGACCGCCGCGGACCTCGCTGGCGGGCCAGGCGTCGGTCAGGCCCTGGCCCGCGGCCTCGCGCAGTGACGCGATGGCGCGGGACATGAACAGCGAAGTGCCGCAACCGATGACGGCGACGCGCTCGCCCGGTTGGGGCAGTACGGCGCGGTTTTCGGCGGCAATGGTCTCGGCGCGGACCCAGTCGTCGGGCTGGGTGGCGACTTCGGCGGCCAGATGAGTCACGGGGGTGGGGTGAGCGGAGATCGGCACGACAACAGAATCACCCCATGTGATCGTTCATGTCAAATTTACGAGCGAATCAGTCACATGTGATCACTATGGGGTCTAGATTGTTGGTCAGTCGATTCGTTCGCTCCATCATCGGCGGTTCAGTCACGCCCGGAGTGAAAATTTGAAAGGTTCTGCTCGTGAAAAGATCCCTCCACGGCGTACTCGCGGGGATCGCGATGGTTACCGGCCTCGCGCTCGCCGTCTCCTCCTGCGGCTTCGGCTCCAAAGACTCGGCCGACTCGGAGAAGACGATCAACTTCCTCGCCCCCAGCTACAGCGACGGCGCCAACGGCACCAGGGCGCTCTGGGACCGCATTATCAGCGACTTCCAGCAGCAGAACCCCGACTACAAGGTGAACCTGCAGTTGGAGTCGTGGGATTCGATCAACGAGGTGGTCAAGACCAAGCTGCAGTCCACCTCCACCACTCCGGACCTGCTGAATATCGACGCGTATGCCAGCTTCGCCGGTGATGGCATGCTCTACCCCGCGTCCGAGGTGGTCTCGCCGAACGTGCTCGCGGACGTGCAGCCCGGCTTCGCCAAGAACGCCTCGCTGAACGGCACGCAGTACGCCATGCCGCTGTTCGCCTCGACCCGCACCCTGTTCTACAACACCGCCCTCTTCGCCAAGGCCGGGGTGACCACGCCACCCAAGACCTGGGCCGAACTGACCGATGCCGCCAAGAAGATCCAGGCGCTCGGCGGTGACATCTCCGGCTACGGCCTGCCGCTGGGCAGTGAGGAATCGCAGGCCGAGACCTCGCTGTGGACCTTCGGGGCGGGCGGCAACTGGTCCGAGGGCGACAAGATCACCGTGGACACCCCGCAGAACCTCGAGGGTGTCAAAGCCATGCGCGCGATCATCGATGCCGGGGTCACCCAGCCGAACCCGGGTGCGACCAACCGCAAGGACGTCATCAATTCCTTCATCCAGGGCAAGATCGGCATGATCGAGGGTCTGCCGCCGACCATCGCCCAGATCGCCGACAAGAATCCGGATCTGAAGTACGCCACCGCGCCGTCACCGACCAAGGACGGCACACCCGTCACCCTGGGTGTGGCCGATCACCTGATGGCCTTCAAGAAGGACGGCAAGAAGGCCGAGACGATCAAGAAGTTCCTCGACTTCTTCTACTCCGCGAACGTGTACTCAAACTTCGTCAAGAACGAGCACTTCATCCCGATTACCACCAGTGCCACCACGGTGCTCGCCGACGACCCGGTGACCAAGGCCTTCGCGGCGACCCTGCCGGTGGCCAAGTTCTATCCGAGCAACAACCCGAAGTGGGCCGCAGCGCAGGGCGCCATGCATCAGCAGATGGGCACCATCGCCCAGGGTGTGGACCCGAGCCAGGTGTTGCAGCGTATTCAGGAAGCAACGAAGTAGCGTGGGGCGCTTGACCACGCAGGGGCCCGGGTGGGCCGCGAATCGAGTGGAGCGGTTCGGGTGCGAATAGCGAAGAATTCGACGCTGCGGGCGGCCCCGTGGATCGGGCCCGCCCTGGTGCTGATCGCGGCCATTGTCGCGTTCCCGGTCGGCTATATGGTCTGGACCAGCACCCGGGACCTGAGCGCCTACGGGCAGGACCGCGGTCCGGCCGGGCTGGCCAATTACCGAAACCTGTTCGATATCAGCGAATTGGGATCGGTGCTGGCGCACACCGTGGTATGGGTGGTCAGCGTGGTGCTGATCACCCTGGTGCTCTCGGCCGGCCTCGCGCAGTTCTTGAACAAGGATTTCCCGGGACGCACCGCGGTGCGCATGGCGATCCTGGTGCCGTGGGCGGCCTCGGTGGTCATGACCACGACCATCTTCTATTACATGCTCGATCCGGATGTCGGCATCGCCAACCGGTTCCTGGTCGATATCGGGCTGCTGGATCGCGGCTACGGCTTCACCAAACAGCCGACGCCCGCATTCCTGGTGGCGATCGGTGTCGCGGTCTTCGTCTCGATTCCGTTCACTACCTACACGATTCTGGCTGGGCTGCAATCGATCCCGGCCGAAATCGATGAGGCGGGCCGGGTCGACGGCGCCAGCGCCTGGCAGCGCTACCGGTATCTCACCCTGCCGCAGCTGCGTCCGGCGATCGCGGTGGCGACCATTATCAACATCATCAATGTGTTCAACTCGCTGCCCATTCTCCAGGTGATCACCGGCAGCATCGCGGGCTTCGGTGCGGATACGACAACGACGTTGACCTTCAAGCTGATTCGGCAGAATCAACAGCTCGATACCGCCGCCGCCATGAGCGTGCTCAACTTCGGGCTGATCGTGGTCATCATCGCGATCTACGTGAAGATCATCAAGCCGACGCAGCAGGTGGATTGATGAGCATCCGACGCTGGAATTCGACCGGGGGCGCTCCGCTTCCCCGGTCGATGTACGCCTACCCAGGCTTGACGTGTACCTACCGAGGCGAGGTGAGCCGATGACCACGCAGGCGGATATACACATCGACGGTGTGGAAATCCCGCCGGACACCACGGCTGTCGAGGCGCCGAGCGGGCGGACGCGGCGGCGGCGCTGGGAACTCACCGCGGTCGGGGTGGTGCTGGCCGTCATCTTCCTGACCCCGTTCGTGGTGATGGTGCTCGGCTCGCTCAAGAGCCGCGCGGAAATCCTGCGCATCCCACCGACCTATCTGCCCGAGACATGGCATCCGGACAACTACGCCACCATGTGGAACACCCCGGAGACGCCGCTGCCGTTCAATCTGGCGAGCACCATCATCATCTCGGTATGTGCCACCGCGCTGGTGCTGGTCGTCGCGATTCCGGCCGCGTATTACACGGCGCGGCACAAGTTTCCGGGCCGGGCGGTATTCCTCGCGCTGGTGCTGGTGACCCAGATGTTGCAGCCGACGGTGCTGGTAACCGGCCTGATCCGGGAGTTCTTCACCCTCGGCATCAATGACACCTGGCTGGCGATGATCCTGGTGAACGCGGCATTCAACCTCTCGTTCGCGGTGTGGATCCTGCACAGCTTCTTCGCCGCCGTACCGGTGGAGATCGAGGAGGCCGCCCAGCTCGACGGGCTGAGTCGCTGGCAGATCCTGGTCCGGGTGAGCCTGCCGCTGGTGTGGCCGGGCATTGTCACCGCGACGATCTTCGTCGTGGTGGCCTGCTGGAACGAGTTCGCGGCGAGCCTGGTGGTGCTGACCACGCCGGAGAATCAGCCGCTGTCGGTGGCGCTGACCAAATTCGTCGGGCAGTACGACACGGCCTGGCAGTACGTCTTCTCCATCTCGACCGTGGGCATCGTTCCGGTGGTCATCCTGTTCGCATTCATCGAGAAGCGCCTGGTCGCGGGGCTGACCGCGGGCAGCGTCAAGTAGTCGCCCGGAAACGGCGGGTGGCCGTGTGCCACCCGCCTTTTCGTGTTGCGAGCCAGCTGTCCGAGTCGGGGTAGGGCTGGTGCAGCTGAATGTCGATGCGTGGCAACTGCTCTGCCTGTTGCCGCCCATGGCACAGACCCTGGTCGGGCAGGCCATCGGGACGCGGACGTAGCGTTCATCCGGATGTCCGCGGCCCGGAGTAGGCGCTTCCGCCCGGTAGCATCGAATCCGTGGCACGGCAGGATAACGAACCAAGGGAGGGCCGCAGCTACGGCGGGCTATCCAAGGAGCAACGGGTGGCCCAGCGGCAGGCGCGACTTATCGATGCCGCGCTGGAATTGTTCGGTACCCAAGGATATGCGGCCACCTCGATCGAGCGGTTGTGTACCGTCGCGAATGTCTCGACGCGCAGTTTCTACGAAGATATGGGCAGTCGCGAGGCGCTATTGATCGCACTGGTCAATCGCATTACCTCGCATGCGGTCGAACGGTCGCTGGAAAGTATGGCGCGGACGGCGGGACAACCGCTTTCCGCCCGGATCGGCGATAGTTTCCGTACCTATCTCGAGGTGACCTGTGCGGATCGACGGTCGGCGCGAGTGTGTTATGTCGAGGTTGTCGGTGTCAGTCCGGCGGTTGAGGACTGGCGCGGACAGCAGCGCCGTCTGCTGTCATCATTGCTGATCAGCGAGGCAGAACGCGCTGTCGAGCGGGGCGAGATCAAGTCCCGGCGCTTCGATCTGTTCGCACTCGCGGTGATCGGGGCGGTGAATTCGCTGGCCCAGGAGTCGGCGCGGACCACCCTGCCCGATGCCGAGGTATCGCTGGATGAAATATGCGAGGAGATTGCGCATTTCGTGAATTCCGGTCTCGGCCTGACCTGATTCGGCGCCCGGTCGTTCCGATTCCCATTGCCTGTCGTGTCGGACCGGATCGACGGCACGCCGGTCAACGGTGGCACCATCTGCAATTCCTCATGCTCGCGCAATTCATCGGCGCCGGGTCCGTTCACGCGATCTGTCGCATCCTATTGCGAATCGCCGTGACGGCCGGGATGACCCGAGTCGCGGTATTGCGCAGTGCGATACCGGCTTTCGTCGCCGGAATGAGCATCGATGCCGCGGTGGTGACACCGTTGAGTTTGGGATCGACCAACACCCGGTGCCGGGTCTCGTAGCGCCGGAACGCGGACTCGTGCTCCCCTGGTGTGGCCCCCAGTTCCTCGGCCAAGGTGTACGCACCGGCGATCGCGAGGGTGGAGCCGTCGCCGAACAGGGATACGCAGGACGCGGCATCCCCGAGCAGTGCAACGCGTCCATCCGACCACCGCGACAGCTCGCCCTTGCTGACGGAGTCGAAGAAGAGGTCATCGGTATCGCGCACCCGGTCGAGCAATTCGGGGACGCGCCAGCCCTGATCGGTGAATGCCTCGATGACGAGCCGCTTGTGCAGTTCGCTATCGCGGTGGTCGAATCCCGATACGCCCTTGTGCCGGAACATGAATGCCGCCATCGCCTGCCCGTTCGTCGGATGCACCGACAATGCCCGTCCCGGTGTGTTGTAGATGAGCACCTCTCGGTCACTGCCGAATGGCTCATCGATCCGCACCGTCGCGATGTATATGCCCATATGCCTCACGAATTCGGACTCGTCGCCGAAGGTCAGGCGCCGCACCGTGGAATGCAGACCGTCCGCGCCGATGACGAAGTCGAAGCGGCGGGGTCGGGCGTGTTCGAAGGTGACATCAACGCCGTCGGCGTGCTGGCTCAGTCCGGTGATCGTGTCGCCCCACAGGAATTCGGCATTGTCGCTGCTGGCGTCGAGCAGGATCGCGGCGAGATCGGCCCGGGGGACCTCGACTTCGCGGTCGCCCGCCGATCCTTGGAATGCCTTCAGATCGACGCGCGCGACCCGACGGCCGCTGGCATTGACGAAATTCATCTGGGACACAGCCGAACTCGCGGCCCGCAGGCGTGCCATGATGCCCATCCGCTCGACCACATCGATGGCGGGCCCCTTCACATCGACCGGATTCCCGCTCGAGCGCTGGCCCGTGGCCCGCTCGACCACGGTCACCTGGAAGCCGCGCGCGGCCAGCCAGTACGCCAGCGTCGATCCGCCGATACCCGCGCCGGAGATCAGCACCGTCTTGTTCATGACATCACCTTTCGGTTAAGTGGACGAATTTCGTCCGGTTAATGAGGAGCGTACAGTAAGCGGAAGAATTTCGTCCACTTAGTTGGGAGGTGAGGGCCACGGCCGCGCTGAAGAGGGCCGATGCCAGGAACAATCGGGACCAGATCATCGCCGCGACGCTGGTGACGTTCCGAGAACAGGGCGTCGATGTGTCCATGAAGGAGATCGCCGACCGGGCCGGTGTCGGTGTCGGCACGCTGTACCGGCACTTTCCCGACCGGGATGCGCTGATCGCCGAGACCGCGCAGTCCTACCTCGCGGATCTGGCGCAGTCGGCGGCCACCGCGTTGGCCGAGGAGAGTGCGGCATGGCCCGCGCTTTCCCGGTTTCTGCACGACTGTGCGCAGCGGCGGGTCGGGGGGCTGGCCTCGGCGATAGAACCCAATTTGCATGCCGAGATTCAGGCGGATCCGCGATTGCACGAGGTGCGGGGGCGGATTGTCGAGCTGATTTCGCAGATGACCAGGCAGGCGCAGGCGGACGGCGTGATGCGCGCCGATATCGAGCCGGGCGAGATCGCGGCGCTGATGACCCTGCAGATCTATACCCGAGCGGGGGAATCGTATGCGGCGGCCGTGCATCGGGTCGTCGAGATCGTGCTCGACGGATTGCGGGCCCGGTGATGCGGGTGTCCGGCTTGGCAATACGGCGTCGGAATCTCTACGGTCGGCGCGTGCCTGTGGTCAGATTATTTGCGTGCATGGAAAAACGGCAGGTCGCCCGCGTGGCCGGGAAGGTGTGAGATGACCGGACCGACGGATCGGCCGCAGCGGTGGAACCGGCTGCTGGAACTGCTCGCCGATTCCGGGCGGCTCTCGGTAGAGGAGGCCGCCGAGCGCCTCGGCGTATCACCGGCGACGGTGCGCCGCGATTTCACCGCGCTCGCCGAACAGCAGTTGGCGACCAGAACCCACGGCGGCGTCGTCGCGACGTCGATCGCCTACGAACTGCCCGCCCGCTACCGGCAGGGCGGCGGTGAAGCCAAGCAGCGGATCGCCGAACACGCTGCGGGACTTATCGAACCGAGCGCGGTGGTCGGAATGAACGGCGGCACCACGACCACGGCAGTGGCGCGCGCACTGGCCGGACGGACCGATCTGGCGAATGCCAGCGGAGATCAGCTGACCATCGTCACCAACGCACTCAATATCGCCGGGGAAATGGTCCTGCGTCCGCATATGCGCACCATCGTGCTCGGCGGTGTGGCCCGGCGCGAATCCTATGAGCTGCACGGCCCGCTGGCCGAACGCGCATTGGCCGAATTGCGTTTGGACACACTGATCCTCGGGGTGAACGCGATATCCGCGGAGGGCGGTGCGCAGTGCCGCCATATCGACGAAGCCGGGGTAACGACCGAGATGGTGCGGCGCTCGGGGCAGGTAATGGTCGTCGCGACCGCCGACAAGCTCGAACGTTCGGCACTGGCCCGCATCTGCGGCATCGATCAGGTCGATGTGCTGGTTACCGATACCGACGCGAATCCGGATGCGGTGGCACTGATTCGGGCGGCGGGGGTTCGGGTCGACATCGTGTGAGTGTGCTGGCCCGTGGGCGACGTCCTCCGGCTCGGGCAAAGGTTGTCGGTGCGATCGACCCCGGCAGCGATGTCGTCGCCCCTGACGTCCACCGAGCCGTCTGCGCCGGGGCGACATCGCCGCCCTCGCTCGACCAGGTGCTCGAGTTGTCAGACGCCGGGACCCCGGTACCAGCCCGGCGACGTCGGCTGGTTGATCATCCTCGGACTGAAGGAGCTGGAGTATCTAGCGGACCCCGCTCCGGCCAATGATCCGCCGCCACCCGACGACCGCTATTGATCGCCGGATATGACCAAAGCTGCCGTCAGACGCAGTGCGACCACGCGAATTCGACGGCCGCCGCATCAACCGCGACTAAGCCGCGTGTGTGTACGCGTTCAGCGTCTCGCGCATCTCACCCGCGACCGTTGTGGGACGACCACGTTGCCAGTCGTGGGACCATCGACAACAGGTGAGCTACTGAGAGAACATGTTTCGGATCAGTTCCGCGGGCCGACCATGGTGCGACGGCTGAATGTCGGAGAATCTGCTCAGGTGAGGGACTGGGTCGCGGTCCGTAGGTCGTCGAGGGCTGCCAGCGTGTACGGCGCCAGTGCGGCGTCGTGCTGGGCTTGCAGCCACTGGGCGTAGCCCTGTTTGAATGCGAGGACGCCCAGTTCGGCCGCGAGGTGCGCGGTCGGGTCCGGTACGCCGCGGGCGCGCAGAGCCTCGGTCATTGCTGCCGCCATGCCCACGCTCTTGAGCGCATCGCGCTCTTGGAGTTCGGTATTGGCGTCGATCGCGGCCTTCAGGCGCGGCCCGAGTTCGCGGTTCATCGACCCCATTGTGTTCGAGGCGCGCTCGAGGCCGGCCGCGACCGCTTCGAGCGGAGTAGCGCGCTCGGGCGCTTCCGTGATCCCCTCGGCCAGCAGTCGGCTCAGCGTCTGCTGGCCAGCAGCCAGGAGTTCGCGCTTATCGGGGAAGTATCGAAAGAAGGTGCTCTTGGTGACTCCGGCGCGTTCGGCGATCTGCGCCACCGTCGTGGCGTCGTATCCCTGCTCGGTGAACAGGTCCACGGCAGCCAGCACTAACCGTTCGCGTGCACCAGGTTCCCATCGCGCCATGCGGCCATCATAGGTGATGGGACTGTTGTCTCATCGCACTGCTATAGTGATGAGACAACAGTCCCATCACTGTCCATGGAGAGAGACATGCACGTCTTCATCACCGGCGGCGCCGGTCTGATCGGCTCGGCTGTCATTGCCGAGCTGCGCGGCAATGGCCACACCGTCCTCGCGCTCGCCCGCTCCGACTCGTCCGCGAAAGCTCTCGAGACCGCCGGCGCTGAGCCGATTCGCGGCAACCTCGCCGATCTGCCCACGCTCCGCGCCGCTGCCGCCCGGTCCGACGGCGTGATCCACCTGGCCTTCGCCAATAACTTCAGCACGCCCGCCGCGGTCGCGGAGGCGGTCGCCGAGGAGAGCGCCGCCCTGGCGGCCCTGGGCGAGGAACTCGTCGACAGCGAACGTCCGTTCATCACGGTCTCGGGCACTCCGCCCATACCGGGCCGCGCCTCCACCGAGACCGATCCGCTACCGACCGACGGACTTGTCGGCGGACGCGGCCGCTCGGTCACCTCGGTACTGGAGCTGGCCTCGCGGGGGGTGCGGAGTGCGGCCATCCGCCTGCCGCGCACGGTGCACAACGAGGGCAAGGGCGGATTCGCCGGCCTGCTGACCGAGACCGCGCGCCGCACTGGGGTGTCCGGCTACCCGGGCGACGGCACCCAGCGCTGGCCCGCCGTGCATGCGCTCGACGCGGCCGTCCTCTTCCGGCTGGCTTTGGAGCAGGCACCGGCCGGAACCGCCTGGCACGCCGTGGCCGACGAGGGCGACACCGTACGTGACATCGCGGCGGTCATCGGTCGCAGGCTCGGGCTTGCGGTGGAATCCATACCGCAAGAGACGTTCGGCCCTCTCGGCCCGATCTTCGCCACCGATCAACCCTCGTCGAGTTCCCACACCCGACAGACACTCGGCTGGCGGCCCGAACACCCGAGCCTCCTCGAAGACTTGGAGAACATCCAGCCCTGACCGGCGGGCAGCAGCCCGGCGCCCGGAGTGCGCAGGGAACACCTCCGCCCCGGCCAGGTGGACCAGCTCCCGTGGGCACCTGGAACTCCATCCTGGCCGGGAAGGAGCGGCGGCGGTGATCGCGCCGAGCATGGCCCATGTCAACAGTCGCACGCGGGCTATCGCGGTGGCGTCCGACCTGCGCGAGTGTCGAACCTGAGCGGGAACGGTCGATACACCAGCAGCGCGAACGCGAACGGGGCGAACGTGAACGAGAGAGTCGACACCGTGGCGACTAGCGCGATTGCCGTCGTGACCGATACGGACGCGAATCCGGATGCGGTGGTGACGATTCGGGGCGCCCGGCACGGGATGTCGCAACAGGTACTCGCCGACCGGGCCGGGTTGTCTCGCGGCGCTATTGCCAAGTACGAGAACGGCGAACGGCCGATCGACTCACGCCGGACGCTCTACGCGCTCGCGGTGGCGCTCGGCGTGCGGATCACGGACCTGACCGGGCATCCGCTCGAACAGGTCGACCCATCGGCCGCAATGTTCCACGCCTGCATCGGCGATATCGAGGCAGCGTTGTGGATGGGGGGACATGCTAGCCACGACAGCGAGCCGCGCCCGCTCGGTGAGTTGGCCGAAGCGGCGCGGCAAGTCTGCCGGACTCGCCTCGCATGCGACTTCGTGACGCTAGGTCTGATGCTGGCCCCGCTGATTATCGAGAGCTACAAGCACACCTACGCTGTGTCGGAGGCCGACCGGGTGGCTGCGTGGAACATACTCGCGTCCGTCGCGTTCGATACCGCCATCGCGCTACGGGTGCGCGGGTATGGCGCGCTGGCCTGGACAGCGGCCCAAGCGATCGAGCAGGCTGCCCAGCACACCGACGACACCGCAGGGCACGCGGCGGCCGCGTTCGCGCGTAGTCAGGTGTTGCTGTCGCGTCCGGGGTCGATGTCAGCGGCGCTCGGTTGTGCCGAATCGTCGGCGGACAAGTTGCAATCGTCGGTCGCGTCGCGTGGTGAGCTGGAGACGTACGGGATGCTCCACCTACAGAGCGCATTGACCGGGGCCGCGCTCGGCAAGGAGGCAGACGGCCATTTTGCCGAGGCCGCAGAGATCGCAGACCGCCTCACCGAGGCCGAACCGGGACCGTCGATGATGCGCAATCCGACATTCGGACCGGAGAACGTGGTGCTGTGGCGGATGTCGGCGGCAATGGAGAAGCGCGAGGCAGGCCGCGTGCTCGAGCTCGCCCCACTGATCGCACCGGACGCAATCGAGGCACCGAGCCGCCGCGCTCAGTACTTCGTCGAGATCGGCCGTGCGTACGCGCTACAGCGCAACTATCGGGAGTCGCTGTATGCGCTGTTGCGGGCCGAACACGTTGGGCCGCAACACGTCCGGAGCATGACTCACGTCCGCGAACTGGTCGGGCACATGATGCGCTCGGCCCGGCGCGACCTCACTACCGGCGACCTCGGCCGATTGGCGCAGCGGGTCGGCGTGGTGCCCGCGTAAATACACACAACACATTCGGCGGCATGACTACCTATTGCCGCGTCCAGATAGCTCCTGCCGCATCGACCCCGGGCCCGCGACCGCGAACTCGTCGGGCACATGATGCGCTCGGCGCGGCGGGACCTGACTACCGGCGACCTCAGCCGGCTAGCTCATCGGGTCGGCGTGGTGCCCGCGTGAGTACACACAACACGTAGTCCACCTTGTCCCCGATAACAGGGCCGGGTCGCGCTGTGCCGCCGCGGGATCGCCGCAGGCCGTCTCCGACGCTACCCCGGATAACAGCCCATTATCCGGGGTAACACGACCTGCGCCGAGTGTTGCGGAGTCGACCTCGCCGGGCTATGGCAGTACGACGAGTCGTTTCCCGCGCAGATCGGTTCGCTGCCACGCGGTTTCGATGTCGCTCAGCGGAATCGCCGCCAGGTCGAAGGTGAGCTCGCCGGACCGTGTCCATTCCACGATCTGCCCGTACACCGTGCCCATGGTCTGCGCGTCGAGCCCCTTGGCCGCACCGTAGATCTCGACTCCGGAGGTGCGCAGGCTCTCGGCGGTGAGGGTGAGCCCGCGTCCGGCGGCCTCACCGACCTGGATCAAGCGTGTCGGTTTTCCGAATGCGAACGACTCCGGAACCAGGGTGCGCAACAAGATCTCGGTCGGCCGTCCCCACAGGTAGTCCAGGACCACGTCGTAGCCGTCACCCTTGACTTCGGTGAACGCCTGCGCCAGGGCGTCGTCGCTGACGGCGGTGTTGATGACGGTGTCGGCGCCGAGTGCCCGCACGTCGCGGAGTTGATCGTCGTCACGGCCGGTCGCGATGATCCGTCCCGCTTCGAGCAGCCGGGCCACCTGGACCGCGAGCCGCCCGGCGACTCCGGTAGCCCCTTGGATCAGTACCGTCTCGCCGGGAACGAAACCGGCGGCCGTCGTGATGGACATTCCGGTGACGGCCGTGGCCAGCATGACGGCGACGGCCGGATCGATGCCCTCGGGGATCGGGGCGTACGCGGCGGCGGCCACTACGGTCTTCTCGGCGAGCGCGCCGTAAGGCCGTCGGGGGTTGCCGAAGCCGACGAGGGTGCCGTCGGGCAGTGTGCCGACGCCGTCGAAGGCGGGGATCACCGGGAGTTCGGTGAGGAATTGCCCACTGGCGTAATGCGTTCCTGCTGCGATCGCCTTGTCGACGTTCTCGACCGCGACGGCCTTCACATCGATGATCACTTCCCCCTCACCGGCCACCGGATCCGGGAAGTCCTCGTATCGGGGAACGCTCCCGATCTCGTGCAATACCGCGGCCTTCATCGCAGCTCCTGACCGAAGAACGCCGCGATTCGGGTCTGCAAGCCCACCAGGACCCGCGGTGGGCGGGCGGGTGAGTGATTCCACCGGTGGTTGAGCGACCGGTGGCCGTCAGCGGGGTTCTGCCGCGCCCGACCGTGGCGCGTGGCGCCCTGGTGGCCGGGCGCCCGCTCGGCGTGAGCGGGAACCCCGGGAACGCGGTGGGTCGCCGAGTGCAGCAAATCCCGCATCGAATGCCGGTGTGTCATTTTCGTCCTCCTGTGTCTGCGGTATCAGCGAGGACTCATGCCCGTCTCTATCGCCGATAGAGACAACTCTATCAGTGATAGAGTTGCGGCGGGAGGTGTGCATTGACATTGGACCGACAGCGCATCGTCACCGAGGCGGTCGCTTTGCTGGACGCCGAGGGTCTCGACGGTGTGACCCTGCGCAAGCTGGCCGCACGGCTGGGTGTGCGGCAACCGACCCTGTACTGGCATCTGCCCAACAAGGCCGCTCTGGTCACCGCGCTCGCCGAAGCGATCCTCGATCAGGAGTTCGGCGAGCTGTTACCGCCGGCGCCACAGGAGCGCTGGCAGGACTGGCTCGGAGAGCTGGCCGAGCGGCTGCGCCGCGCGCTGCTGGCCCACCCCGACGGCGCGCGGGTGCTGTCGGCTTCCCAGCTCTCGCTGAAGATGGCAGATATCTCCGAGCTGGCGATGAGCACGCTGGTGGCGCACGGTATTGCGCTGCACCGGGCTCGGGTGATCGTGCTGACGGTGGAGCGTTTCACCGTCGGTCACGTCCTCGAAGAGCAGGCCCCGCGCCCGGACCCCGACGCGCTCGACGACTTCGACATGGCGGCATTCACCGACCGGCACCCGACCGTGATAGCCGGCATCACCGAATACTTCCGGCCCGGCCGCACAGTCGACGACCTGTTCCACGAATGCCTCGCGGTGGTCATTGCCGGCGCAGCAGCCACCACCGGGTAACCCTCGGCGACAGCACTTCTCACGGCTCCCCGTCAGAACGGGGAGTCACGGACGCTGAGCGGCCGGTACCCGGTCGGCCCGAGCTGGGCGAGTTCGGCGTCGATGTCGACCTCGATCGCGCCGAGGCACGACCAGGGTGTCACCGGGCCGCAGATAGTCCAGGCACTTCCGGAGTTCCTGTCGATGTTCGAAGCCGTGTGCACGGATTTCCGGAGTGATGTGCACGCTCGATCGGTGATGCGGCTCAGTTGGTCGGTGTTGCGGCCTGGTCGTGGTCGCGGAGCAGCCGCAGAACGGTGGCCGGGGAGAGGTGCCGGCCCTTCTTCTTGCCCTTGGCGATGACGAGGCGGGCGGCGATGTCGCGCCGGCTGTGGTTGTGTTCGCGCAGGTGCAGGGCCATGGACAGCATGGCGTCATCGGCGACGGTGGCGCCGCCGATGGTTGTGCCGCGTTTGCGGGCGGATTCGTCGCCTTCCAGGGTGCGGTCGCGGATGTATTCAGGTGACCGCGACGCCGGAGGTGCGCAGTCTCGGGCCAGGGTGCCGGCGTTGTCCAGTTCGGGACGGACGCTGGCGCGGGTGGAGACCTTTTCGGCGAAGACCCGGCCGATGCCGGCGGCCCGCAGGGAGTCGAGTGGGGTGTCCAGAGACTGGCGGGCGGTGGACGCGCGGGCATAGCCGATCCGGACGTGCCCATTGGTGGCGAGGGGTAGGCACCATGCGCGCTCAGTAAGACGTCCCGAGCATCGAGCTGTTCGCCGAGGTGGCGGGCACGCCGAAGCCCTGAAACACCGATAAGTGCTGATTCACAGGACTGCGGGTAGTCCGAAGCTCGGGAAGAGGGTGGCGTCGACGAAGACGGTGATCCGGTCGATGGCCGCCTCGCGCAGGGTGAGCAGGTGGATGGAGTGTGCCCGGTAGATGCCATTGTCGTCGCGTTCGTAGTAGGCCACGGCGGGCTGGGTATTGGCCGAGGTCGGTATGGCGCGCCAGCGGTCCGGTGCCGAACCGCATTTATCGGCGATGAATGCAACCACGTCCGCGCGTCCGGTGAACCAGAGCAGGGCGGGCGGCATTTCGAGCACCACGTCATCGCGCAAAAGTTCGGCGAATTCGGCCATTTCGGCATTGCCGAAGGTGGCCATGTACCGATCGATCATGGCGCGTTCGTCCGGGCTCAGGGATTCCGACATCAGGTCGATCATCGGGGCGTCCTTCTCCAATTGGGCGCGGGCGCGCTGCAATGCGCTATTGACGGCGGCGGCGGAGGTTTCGAGCAGGTCGGCGACTTCGGCCGCGGACCAGGCGAGCACATCACGCAGGATCAACACCGCGCGCTGGCGGGCAGGCAGATATTGCAGCGCCGCGATGAACGCCAGCCGGATGCCGCTGCGGGCGGCGACCACGGTCGCCGGATCGTCGGCCGAAGTTCCCAATAGGGCGTCGGGAATCGGCTCCACCCAAGGGAGTTCGGGATGCTTGCGCGGACGCATGACCAGGGTGTCGCTCGGACCGACCAGCCCGGTGGGCAATGCCCGCCTGCCGCGCTGTTCGAGCGCGGTCAGGCAGGCATTGGTGGCGATCCGGTACAGCCAGGTGCGCAGCGAGGCCCGCTCTTCGTCGTAGCGATCGGCCGAGCGCCAGGCCCGCAGCATTGTCTCCTGCACCAGATCCTCGGCGTCGTGGATCGAGCCGAGCATCCGATAGCAGTGCGCCAGCAGCTCGGGCCGCAATGACGCTGTGCGCGTTGCGAAATCCGCACCGACCGTCATGGGGGCATAACTTACCGCGGATATGCGGTGATCGGTGCTGGTCATGAGGCTGCTCCGATTCGGTCGGCGGGGATGTCCTGCGGGGTCGGCGCGCCGCTGGGAATCAGTAGGCCGATCGCGGCCCCGGCCAGGGCGAGTGCGGTGGCGGTGCCGATCGCGCCGACGAAACCATCACTGAACGCCTGCTCCGAATCCAGCCCGCCGATGGTCGCGAAAACCGCTGCGGGCACGGCAATGCCGAAGGCTCCGCCGAGTTGGCGCAGGGTATTGAAGGTGCCGGAGGCGGCACCGATGGCGGGCAGCGGGACGGCGCGGAGCACGGCACTCTGGGCCGCCGGGATGGCCATCGATACTCCGATACCGGAGATCACGAACGGCGCAATCAGATCGGGATACGGCAGTTCGGGGGAGGCGGTGAGGGCGATCCAGCCGTAGCCGATGGCCTGCATAAGCAATCCAGTGACAACGAGCGGTCGCTCGCCGAATCTGTTGACCTGCCTACCCGCGATCGGTGCGACCAGGAATAGCGTCACGGTCCATGGCGCCAACCGCAGACCCGCACCCAGTGGCCCATTGTGCTGGACCAACTGGAGGAACTGGGCGAAGAAGAACGCGCCGCCGAAGATCGAGGTGAACAGCAGGAATCCCACCGTATTGCCCGCCGAGAATGCACGAGATCCGAAGAAACGCATCGGAATCAGCGGCGCGGGAGAACGCAGCTCCCATCGCACGAACCCGGCCAGCGCCACCGCACTCGCCACGAACGCGCCGATGACTTCGCCACTGGCCCAACCGGATTCATTGCCCCGGACCAGACCCCAGACCAGTCCGAACGCCGCGACGCTCACCAACGCGATACCCCGATAATCCAATGTGCGTGCCGCACCGGAACTTTCGCTCAGTCGGGTGGCGATCAGCGGCACCAACACCGCGCCGATCGGAACGTTCAGCCAGAAGATCCACTGCCAGGCCAGCCCCTGCACCACCGCGCCGCCGACGAGCGGCCCGCCGAGCGTGGCCAAACCGTTTACGGCGGAGAACAATCCGAGCGCCCGCGTCCGCTGTTCGGGCCCGAATGCCGCCGAGAGCAGTGACATCGCCACCGGCATCACCGCCGCCGCGCCGATGCCCTGTGCGGCACGCGCCGCGATCAACCAGCCCAGGCTAGGCGCCAGTGCGCACCCGACGGATGCCGCGCCGAATAGCACCAGCCCGACCATCAGCACGCGTCGGCGGCCGTACCGTTCACCGAGCGCGGCGCCCGCCATCAGCAACACCGCGAAACTCAGGGCATAGGCATTGATGGTCCATTCCAACTGCGCGATCGATGCATGCAGTTCGCGTTGTATCGCAGGCAATGCGGTGGTGACGACCAGTGCGTCGAGCGTGATCATCAGTGCCGCCAGTGATGTCAGCGCCAGTACCCAGCGCTGCCCAACAGTCATTTTCATCGTGAATGCACTCCTCCGATGGGTTGTGCGGATACATACCGGCGCCGCGGCGCCGATTCATCGGAGGTTGCGAAACTAATTTCGGGCCGGAGCGAGTTCGGTGGCCACGGGTGCCGCCGTTGTGCGCATGGTCCGCACCCAGACCACGAAGCCCCAGGCGACGAAGCCCGCGTAGACCAGGTAGAGGGTCGCGGACGGGTAGTAGCCCGCCTTCAGCAGCAGCGGCACGCCGACGAGATCGACGGCGATCCAGATGAGCCAGAATTCGGCGAGTCCGCGTGCCATGCCGTAGGTCGCCAGGACCGATCCGGTGAAGATCCAGGCCTCCGCCCATGGCCCATAGGAACCGATCAGCGCGAACAGCTGGGCGAACGCGGCCGTGCCGAGCAGCATCGCGGCCACCAGCAGCAGGCGTTCGCGCCCGCTGGCCCAACGCGGCACGACACCACGGTGTTCGAGTCCGGTTTCGGCGCGCGCGTGCCGATACCAACTCCACCACCCGTACGCGCTGACCGCGATGAACATCAACTGCCGCCCGGCCTGCCCCGCCATATTCAGGTGCTGTGGAGTATTGAAGACTCCACCGACGAAAACAGTGAACAGCAGCGCATTGCCCGCGACCCCGATCGGCCACGCCCACACCCGCCGCCGCATCCCGCCAACAGCCGCCGCCAGCCCGAACCCATTGCCGATAACCTCCCGCCAAAGAATCTCCGAGCCCGCGATATCCAGCTTGGCGTCCAGCAGCGCAGCGAATGCGTTCACCCCCGCTGTAACCCGAGTCGGTCGACTTCTCATCCCAACCCGCGAATTCGACGCACCCGGATCGAAATGCCTACCAGTGCCCGCACATCACCCGGCGCCTGCTGCCCTGCCGCAATTGAAGTGGCGAATGCCTGATTCGATGACCTGGGGTTCGCCAGATCAATCGAGACGCCAGATTCCGTGGAATCTCAATAGATGTGGCGAGTCCAGAACTGCGGCGTGATCGGACTGTTGGGTGCTGAGATCTCGGACCCAGCGGTGGGGGTACCGGGCGAAGGTGTCAACCGGATCGAAGAGAGTCTGCAGGACGACGGTGTCGGTCTCAGTCTCGGTTCATAGAGTGTTCCGATTCGACAATGACATCCAGCAGGCCGGGGAAGCGTGCTTCGAGGTCCTCGCGACGAAGCGACACCAATAGGTAGTGGCCTTCCCGGCGCTGCCGCACAATTCCACCCTCCCGCAGCACCCGCCAGTGATGGCCGATGTGCCGATGATGGAACGATTCTTTGCCGTCTGATCCGTCTCGATCCGGCAATGCTCGGTCGCGAGCGATCACGCCAGATTCGCCAGGTCGGGTCGGGCTCAACTCGCCACACGAGCGGGGCGTTCCTGGCTGCGGCGGCGGTCCACGTAACGATTGCGCAATCTGGGGTGGCGATTTGCAATATCCGTGCAACGACCTGCTCCTAGTGTTTTGGTCATGATGGCGAGCGGTACCGAGGAGCCCACCGGGGGGACGGGCATCCACATCAGTGGTTTGACGAAGACATTCCGGGTCGGCAGGAAGACAGTGCAGGCGCTGGACACGGTGGATCTGCATACCGAACAGGGTGCGTTCCTGTCCTTGCTGGGCCCGTCGGGCTGCGGTAAATCGACGGTGCTGCGCATCCTGGCCGGACTGGAGACCCCCACCGCGGGCAAGGCACTCATCGACGGTGAGACCCCCGCCCAGCTGCGCAGCCGCCATGAACTCGGCATCGCCTTCCAGGATTCGGCGCTGCTGCCGTGGCGGTCGGTCGAATCCAATATCAAGCTGCCATTGCAGGTCGCGGGCATCTCCCCGGATCCGGGGCTGATCGCGGATCTGATCGAGCTGGTCGGGCTGGAGGGGTTCGAGAAGGCCAAACCGGCGCAGCTGTCCGGCGGTATGCGCCAACGTGTTTCGATTGCGCGCGCCCTGGTCGTGAAGCCGACGGTGCTGTTGCTCGACGAGCCCTTCGGTGCACTCGACGATATGACCAGGCAGCGGCTCAATCTGGAACTGCTGCGGATCTGGACCGAGAAACCCGCGACCACACTGATGGTCACGCACGGCATCGCGGAGGCGGTATTCCTCTCCGATGTCGTCGCGGTGATGAGCCCGCGGCCGGGCCGGGTGCTGGAGTTGGTGAAGATCGATCTGCCGCGCCCGCGCACGCCCGAGATGATGCGCACCCCGGAATTCCACAAGTTGCACGACTACCTATCGGAATTGCTGTTCGGGAAGTCCGGCAAGGGCGGTGTCGCATGAGCAAATCGCATAGCGCCCGCCCGGAACGGTCCGTGAGGTGCGGGCATGAATGACAACCGAGAACCGCGATCGCATGACCTGACCAGATGCCTGGCCCACGCACGCCCAGGGTGGCAGCGGGTCGGTCGACCTCAGCCGCCACGCGCGGTGGTGTGCCCCCGCCGACAAGGGGGCGCGTCATGAAAAGGATCGGTGGGCTGATCGGCGTCCTCGGCCTGGTCGCGGTGTGGTGGCTGCTGGCCGCGATGGAGGTCGCCGGCGGCACGATCCCCAGTCCGTGGACCGTCCTACACACCATGTACACCGACGGCTGGGATCTCTACGGTCCCAACTTCCGGATCACCGCGCTGGGCGCGTTCAAGGGATTCGTGTGGGGCAATGCGCTGGCCATCGGGCTCGCGTTCCTCATCGTGTTGGTCCCGTGGATCGAACCGCTGGCGACCCAGTTGGCCATCCTCAGTTACTGCATCCCGTTGCTCGCGCTCGGTCCGATCATCCTGGTGGTCTTCGGCGGACGCACCCCGACGGTCTTCCTCGCGGCGATGTACTGCTTCTTCACCACCATGGTCGGCACCGTCACCGGACTGCGCTCGGCCGATGTCGCCAGCCTCGATCTGGTGCGGGCGTACGGCGGCGGTCGCTGGCAACAGCTCTACCGGGTGCAGGCGATCGCGGCGCTGCCGAATATGTTCGCGGCGTTGAAGATTGCCGCGCCCTCGGCCGTGCTGGGCGCGATCATCGGTGAGTACCTCGGCGGCGTGGACAGCGGCATCGGCGTCGCACTGACCGCCGCGCAAACCGCATATAACGTGCCACGCACCTGGGGTATGGCACTGGCCGCCGCCGCACTCGCGGGGCTCGGCTACGCGATCGTCGCGCTGGTCGCCCGATTGGTCACCCCGTGGACCGCGCAGGAGGCGAGATGAGCCGCGCACAATTGGCGCCCCGCGCGCGCAGTCGCCCGATGAATCCGGGCGGTGAGTTGGCGCGCGTCGGGCCAGGGGGTGCCCGGTGGGCAGAAGAGTGCGAGACCCCGCTCCGCTGCGGGGCCAGTTCGGAGGAGTGCCATGGCTGACGAACTTGCGCCGATGGACAAAGTGACCACGGCCGTTGCGCAGAGCACGCGGCCCCAACGCAGTGCCGCCGCCGGGACGTTCGATGTGCTGATCCGCCTCGGCCGCTTCCTGTTCCCCCTGGCCACCGCGCTACTGCTCATGCTGGTGATCTGGTACGTCTTCCTGAAGGCATTTCCGCAGGTCGGGCCACGGGTCGGCAAGACGCCGACCGATGTCTGGAAGTACCTGTTCGACTCCGCGGGCGCACATACCGCGCGACAGGCGATATTCGACGATCTGCAGATCACCCTGCGCGATGCGGCCATCGGATTCGGCGTCGGCATGCTGGCGGCGCTCGTGGTCGCCGCGCTGTTCGTCTCGTTCTCGGTAGTCGAGCAGACGTTCATGCCGGTCGCCATGCTGTTGCGTTCGGTGCCGCTGGTGGCGCTGACGCCGATCATTGTGCTGGTATTCGGGCGCGGGCTGGCCGGTGTGACGGTGCTCGCGGCGATCGTGGTGTTCTTTCCGGCGCTGGTGATGATCATGGCCGGACTGCGCAACGCACCGCGTCAGGCCATGGATCTGGTGGCCGCCTACGGCGGGTCCCGCTGGACCGGGCTGCGCATGGTCGCCGTCCCCGCCGCATTGCCGTCGGTCTTCGCGGCGGCGCGGATCTCGGTGCCGGGCGCGCTGATCGGCGCGCTGCTCGGGGAGTGGCTGGGCAGCGGAACCGGGCTGGGGGCCAGCCTGATCCGCGCCATCCCGACATTCCAGTACAACAAACTGTGGGCCTCGATCGTGATCGTGACCATCGTCTCGGTGCTGTTGTACGCGATCGTCGGCGTCGTCGAGAATCTGGTGCTCGCCCGCTTCGGCCCCGAGACGGGCCGCCGCTGACCGGTTAGTTTTTCGCAAATCAGCGCTCGGAACGTCAAAGTAAAGAAATTGAAACGGAATCCCCTTAGATTCGGCCCATGACACCCGTGCAACGCTCTTCGTTCGGGCCGAACCTGAACCGGCGATCCCTGTTTCGTTACTCCGCGCTGGCTGGCGCCGCATTAGGCGGTGCGAGCCTATTGGCCGCATGTGGCGATGATTCGAAAGACTCCTCCGGCGGGTCGGTGGCGGACGGATCCAAATACGGTTCCGTCGCGATCCAGCTGTCCTGGCTGAAGAACATCGAATTCGCGGGCGAGTACTTCGCCGATTCCAAGGGCTACTACAAGGAGGCCGGCTTCGGCTCGGTGAATCTGGTCGCCGGTGGCGCCGCGAGCACCTCGGTCGAGGCGGGCCTGGACACCGGCAAGGTCTGGCTCGGCACCTCGGCGCCACAGACCACCGCACCCGCCATCCTGGAGGGCCTGCCCGCCAAGATCGTCGCGACCACGTATCAGAAGAACCCCTTCTGCATCGTCAGCTCCGCCGCCAAGCCGATCAAGACCCCGCAGGATATGAAGGGCCGCAAGATCGGTGTGCAGGACACCAACCAGCTGATCTTCAATGCCCTGCTGAGCGCCAACGGTATGAAGCCGGGCGATGTCACCATCGTGCCCGCGCAATACGATCCGACACCACTGGCCAACGGCGAAGTCGACGGCTGGGTCAGCTATGTGACCAATGAGCCGATCACCTTGACCGCCAAGGGATTCGAGAATACGAACTTCCTCTTCGCCGACTACAACCTGCCGCTGGTCGCCGAGACCCTGACGGTCAAGCAGTCCACCATCGATAAGGAGCGCGACAAGCTGAAGGCCTTCCTGATCGCCGAGATCAAGGGCTGGAAGGACGCGGTCGCGAATCCGGCCGAATCCGCCCGGCTCGCGGTCGAGGTGTACGGCAAGGATCAGAAGCTCGATCTATCCGAGCAGACCAAGGAGGCGACCGCGCAGAACGGCCTGGTGGTATCGGCGGATTCGACCGCCAACGGTCTGCTGACCATGACCGATCAGCTGATCGAGCAGAATATCGCCGCGCTGCGCACCGCCAAGATCGATATCAAGGCCGACCAACTGTTCGACCTGTCGGTGCTGCGCGAGGTGTACGCGGAGAATCCCGGTCTGAAGTAGTGCCCCGCGGTTAGAGCGCTATCGAGGCATTGGCCGGATATGCGCCGAATTCCGGTATGGCATCGGCCTTTTCGGTGGCCTGCTGCCCGGTCTCATAAGACCGGGCAGCAAGCAGTTCGGCGGTGATGGACACGGCTACCTCGGCGGCGGTGCGCGCCCCGATATCGAGACCGGCGGGGGAGTGCAGGCGGGCGAGTGTCGCGTCGTCGAAGCCGCCTGCCTGCAGGTCTTCGATACGCCGGATGTGTGCCGACCACGATCCATTTGCGGCCAGATAGCCCAGCTCGGGTAGTCGCAGCGCCACGGTGAGCAGTGGGATCTCGAATTTCGGATCGTGCCCGAGTACGACGATCGCGGTGCTGTTATCGATCTCGCCAGCCGCCGCGAGCGTATTCAGATACCGGTGCGGCCAGTCGACGACCACCTCGGCGCCGGGAAAGGTATCGGGGGTTGCGAAGGTGTCGCGGGAGTCGCAAATGGTGACGCGGTAGCCGAGCAATTTGGCCTGCACGGTGAGTGCCGCGGCAAAGGCATTGGCACCGAAGATGATCATTCGCGGCGGCGGCGGGAACGAGGCGACGAATACATCGGATTCCGGTAGTGCGACGAGTTCGGTCGCATGCCGTTTCGGGGTGACCAGGTGCTGCCCGATCAGATCCGGGTCCGGATTCCACACCACGGTGAATACCGTGACCCGGCGGTGCGCGGCGATTTCCGCAGCGACGGTGGGGAATTCCGGAAAGTCGCGGCGGGAGAACGGTTCCACGAAAACATCGACCATGCCGCCGGAGTCCAGCCCGGGCTCGCCCGGCGGCACCCCGAAGCGCTGCAATCCACGTCTACCGGTGCGCGCGGCATCGGTGGCCGCATTGATCACGGTCGCCTCGACGGTGCCGCCCAAGACCGAGCCGTAGACCGCGCCATTGGCATCCACCAGGATCGATGTGCCCACCGGTAACGGTCCGGAACCTACAGTGCGCACGATGGTGGCGAGTCCGCCGGTCCGGCCGGAATGCCAAACCCGCAATAGGTCGTCGACAATGTCGCGCATCTGCTCAGCTCCGCTCACGCGTGCGGCGTGGCCGGGAAGTCACGATCGTCGCCTGTCGCCAAATCGTCGCACGTGACGCACACCATATCGTTATTACCGGCCAAATAGGTCCGCGCGCCGGAATCTCTTACGGCTGCTTGATAAATCGAGGTCCAGTGCTTGTTGGAGATGGCAACGGGATGTCCGGGTGTGGCGTGGAACACAGCGCGGGCCAAGCCGGTCGGCGCGGCGAAGGCGGCGGCGGTGACCCGGGCGACGACATCCGCGCCGACATCGGGGGTATCCACCGGCATGATCGCGACGTAGTCGGCGGGCGTGCGCGCCGCGGCCCGCAGGCCCGCCCGCAGCGAGGCGCCGAGCCCGGTCGCCCAGTCCGCCGCCCAGACGTAATCGGTGCCATCGGGAAGGTCGACGGCCGTCGGCGCCGGTCCGGTCGCGCCGAGCACCACGATCACCGGATCGCAGCCGCCATCGCGCAGCGCCGCCACCGCCGACCGCAGCCAGGCTCCGCCCTCGGCCAGCGCCTTTGGCATCCCGTACCGGGTTCCGGCGCCCGCCGCCAGGACGATGCCGGCGCAGACCGGATCGGGCGCGGCGCCGTCGGATACCACCATGATCGAGACGGTAGTCCGGCCGTGTAGCCGATGGGTTACAGAAAGGTGGTGTGACATCGACGATCGCGGGTAAACGACACGCCGGAAGTGATCTATCTCGTTCGACTGGCGACTGGGGTGGTGGTATTCGATGCTGGTCCGATGACAGACGACCGAATCGGCCTCGCGGAGTTCAATGGGCTGCCGGAGTCGGCGGCCGTCGCGATCGTGCTCGACTGTTGCTCGTCGCCGGTCTGGGCCCGGTCGCTGGTCGCCGGACGGCCATATGCCGATATCGACGCGGTCTGCGCCGCGGCCGATGCGGTGCTCGCAGAATTGTCCGAGGACGAGATCGATCGCGCGCTCGACGGACATCCGCGCATCGGCGCCCGGCCCGATACCGCGGCGTCGGCGCGCGAGCAGGCCGGAGTGATCGGGGCCGAGGATGCGGTGCGGGCCGGGCTCGCCGAGGGCAATCTGGACTATGCGGAGAAGTTCGGCCACATCTACCTGGTATGCGCGACCGGTAAGTCCGGTGCGGAGCTGCTCGAATTGCTCACCGCCCGGCTCGGCAATGATCCGGAGACCGAAAGGCGGATTATGCGAACGGAATTGGCGAAGATCAATCGGATTCGGCTGGGCCGGTTGCTGGGTGATCCGGCGTGAGCGAGCGCAGTGCGCGAACCATGGGCACAGCCACGAGCACCGTCGAGGCGGGACCGAACGCCGGTGGGGTGCAGCCATGAGCACGCTGAGCACGCATGTGCTCGATGCCGTCGCGGGTGCGCCCGCGGCCGGTATCGCGGTGGTGCTCCATCGCGACGCCGAGGTACTCGGTTCGGGAACCACCGATGGCGATGGCCGCATCGCCACGCTCGGCGCGGGTTTGCCGCCCGGCACCTATCGGCTGGTGTTCGATACCGGCGCCTACTTCGCCGCGCGCCGGATCGAATCGTTCTATCCGGAGGTCTGCGTCACCTTCGTCGTCATCGAGGAGCGGCACTACCACGTCCCGTTGTTGTTGTCGCCCTTCGCCTTTTCCACCTATCGAGGGAGCTGAGCCATGGAGCTGACCGGGCCGATCGTGCTGTCGGACAATCGATACGGCAAGGCGGAGAACCGAATCGTCCGGATCTACCGGGACGATGCGCGCCACGAGATCCGCGATGTGAACGTATCCACCGTGCTGCGTGGCGATTTCGCCGACGCCTATATCGCCGGCGACCAGTCGAAGGTGCTGCCGACCGATACCCAGAAGCAGACCGCATATGCGTACGCGAAAAAGCCTGGGCTGCAACCGATCGAGGACTACGCGCTGGCGCTGGCCGCGCATTTCGTCGATGAGATCGATCCGGTACGCAGTGCGCGCATCGAGGTCGATGAATATGCCTGGCAGCGGGTCACCGTCGACGGCAGCGAGCACGACCACACCTGGGTGCGGCAAGGCCCAGAGGTGCGGACCGCGGCGGTCACCGTGGCCGGTAAGGGCGACCAGCAGCGGGCCTGGGTCATCGGCGGGGTCAAGGATCTGGTGATCCTCAAGTCGACCGGTTCGGAGTTCGCCGACTTCCTCACCGACGAATTCACCGTGCTCGCGCCGACCCGTGACCGGATGCTCGCGACCTCTCTCATCGCGCAGTGGCGCTTCGCCAGCACCACCGGGGTGGACTGGGACGCGGTGTACGCGGGTGTTCGGCAGCGGATGGTCGAGGTCTTCGCGACGCTGCATTCCAAAGCCTTGCAGCAGACGCTGTTCGAGATGGGCAAGGCCGCGCTGGCCGCCTATCCGGTGTTGGCCGAGATCCGGCTGGCCGCGCCCAATAAGCATCACTTCGACTACGATCTGGGCCGATTCGGTATCGAGAACCACGGCGAGGTCTACCACGCCGACGATCGTCCCTACGGACTCATCCACGCCACCGTGCGACGCGAAGATGCCCCGGAAGCCGGACCGGCATGGATACCGTAGGCGCATGACGACAACGACGGTCATCGACGGGTGCGCCGTGGCTACCGTCGATCCGAACGGCACCGAATACCGCCGCGGCCACGTCACGGTGGTCGACAATCGGATCACGGCGGTCGGCGCGGGCGACGCGCCCGATCTCGGCGCCGATGTGCACCGGATCGATGGCCGTGGCTGCCTGCTCACACCGGGTCTGGTGAATACCCACCACCATCTCTACCAGTGGATCACCCGTGGTCTGGCGCCGGACAACACCCTGTTCGAATGGCTCACCACGCTCTACCCGATCTGGGCCGGCATCGATGAAGACGCGGTTCGCGTCGCCGCGACCGGTGCCCTCGCGACGCTGGCGCGCACCGGATGTACCACGACCACCGACCACCACTACGTTTTCCCGCGCGCGGGCGGCGACCTGCTCGGCGCGGAGATCGCCGCGGCCGCCGCGGTCGGATTGCGGTTCCAGCCGTGCCGCGGCTCGATGGATCTCGGGCAGAGCTCGGGTGGGCTGCCGCCCGACCAAGTGGTGGAAACCCTCGATGCGATTCTGGCCGCGAGCGCGGATGCCGTTGCGCGCTGGCACGATACGTCGTACGACTCGATGCTGCGGATCGCGCTCGCCCCCTGTTCGCCGTTCTCGGTGACGACGGAGCTATTGCGTGAATCGGCCTCGCTGGCACGCGATCTCGGGGTACGCCTGCACACCCATCTGGCCGAGACGATCGATGAGCAGGAGTTCTGCGCGGAGAAATTCGGCTGCACACCGGCGCAGTACCTGGAGCAGCTGGGCTGGCTCGGTACGGATGTCTGGTACGCGCACGGCATCCACCTCGATGACGAAGCCATCGGCACCCTGGCGAAAACGGGTACCGGAGTGGCACATTGCCCCACGTCGAATGCCCGGATCGGTGCCGGTATCGCGCGCACCGCAGATCTGGTCGCGGCCGGAGTGCCGGTCGGACTCGGGGTGGACGGTTCGGCGAGCAATGAATCCGGTTCGATGATCGAGGAGCC
This sequence comes from Nocardia sp. NPDC004278, assembly GCF_053602975.1. Classification (NCBI taxonomy): domain Bacteria; kingdom Bacillati; phylum Actinomycetota; class Actinomycetes; order Mycobacteriales; family Nocardiaceae; genus Nocardia; species Nocardia sp. NPDC004278. Next base: position 150,171 of record NZ_JBSGEQ010000004.1, on the reverse strand, counting down.
GCGCAGCGCGCTGCTTTATGCCCGCGCCAAGGGCGGACCGCGGGCGATCAGTACACGAAAGGCTTTGGAACTGGCTACCATTGGCGGTGCACGGCTGCTCGGGCGCGCGGCCGAGATCGGTTCGATCGAACCGGGCAAGCTCGCCGATCTCGCGCTGTGGCGGCTCGATACGCCCGCGCACGCGGGCATCGACGATCCGGTGACCGCATTGATCCTCGGCTCCGCACCGCCGCTGGCCGCATTGATCGTCAACGGGCGCACGGTCGTTCGCGATGGCGAGGTGCGCACCGTCGACGAGGAGAAGGTCGGCGGCGAGGTCGCTCGCGCCCAGGCGGCGCTGGTCGCGAAGGCCGGATAGCGCCATCCCGGGCGGTCGCGTTCATCGATCATCAAGCCGCCGTCACTCATATCCGGTAGTCAGTCAGGCCAACACTTTTGAGCCATATTCGATGTGGCCGGACAGATTCGCAGGAAGATGCCGTCGTGATAGAGGTCCGCATCGCCGACGTCGACTCCGGACGCAAGGACAACCGCCATGTTGCCCACATTCCATGCCTCGAGTCGAGATCCGGATTCGTCCGCGGGAACTATGCGGACCGGATCGCCGAGTTCTCCGCGGACGAGGCCGCCGAGCCGGTCGAACTCGCCATCCCAATCGGCGTTGGTCACGTCCAGATGAGTGGTCCAGGGATCGTCGAAGTAGACGTCCTCGTCCTCGTCGTCGGGTTCCGGATTCCTTCCGTACGAAGGCGATTTCAGGGCACACAGTAGTTGTACGTACGACTCCTCGCCGGGCTGCGGGGGATAGGCGAGGTCGAGCCGCCACACCGGAGGGTCGTGGTACAACTTGGGCGAGTTAGGGATAAACCAGTGCGGTTTGTCGACTCCACCCCATTCGAAATTCAGGTCACCGCTGCTCCAGCGGTGTGCCCAGCCGTTCTCGACCAAGGCATTTTCGAACCTCTCCTGTTCGTCCCAGCAGCTGGCGAGGCGGACCATCGCGCGTACCCACTCCAGGTCTACAGGAACCGTATGCATGATCATCGACACGACCGAACTATAGCCATCGTGGCGACCTGTAATCGTCTGTGGCACAAGGCGATCCCATAGCCTCGCCACCTCGATCTGCGGCTACGCCATATCCGTTGTCTTTCGGCGATTACAACCCGGAACCCCGTCAACGTCCATTGCTCATCTACATCAACTCTTGCTCACCTGAGCAAGAGGCACTATCGTTTTGCTTGTGCAAGCAATGGATAGCTCGGGTAAGCACAGAGAGCGGACCTTCACCGAGACCGCGCGCCGCGCGCAGATCGTGGAGGCCGCGATCGAGGTGATCGCCGAGGTCGGCTATCCGAATGCGTCGTTTGCGAAGATCGCCAAGCAGGCGGGGCTGAGCAGCACCGGCATGATCTCCTACCACTTCGAGGGCAAGGATGATCTGATCCGCGCGGTGGCCACCGAGATCGTCCGCGTGAATACGGAATTCGTCGTCGCCAAGCTCGACGCCGAGACCGGGTATACCGCTCAGCTGCGCGCCTGGTTCGTGGCCAACCTGGCACTGCTCGGCGAGCACCCCCGACATCAACGGGCGCTGGCAAGCATCGTCGCCAACATCCGTCCCGACGACCCGCAAAAGTTCGGCCTGGTCGACCATCTCGCCGAGATCACCCGCGCCGAGGAGGGGTGGATGCGAGAAGCCCAGCGGGCCGGGGCATTTCGCGACTTCGATCCCACCTTCATGGTGCTGGCCATCCGGGGCGCGCGGGAGGCGGCGATCACCCGAGCCGGTGTCGACCCCGACTTCGATACCGCGGCCTGCGCACGCGAACTCGCCGACCTATTCGATTACGCCACACGGAGGCAATCGTGATCACGACCGGAGCTGAGCGGAACCAGCCGCAGTCGACTGCGGTGGATCGCACGTCGCGGCAGCAGAACGCCGCTGTGCGCCGCCTGATCGCGCGGCAGCTGATCGTGGAACTGGTGCTGCCGATCGGCGGCTACTACGGGTTGCGCGCGGCCGGGGTGAATCCGTGGCTGGCGCTGATCGCGCCCGCCGTGCTCACCGTGCCGTTCCTCGCCTACCAGGCGATTCGGCAGCGCCGCGTCGACACGGTGGCGCTGTTCACGCTCACCATGATCGTGGTGGGTGCGGTGATGTCACTGGTGACCGGCGACCCTCGGACGCTGATGGTGCGTGACAGCTGGATCTTCGGCGTACTCGGCCTGTGGATCTTGGCCACTCTGTTCACCCAGCAGCCCTTCATCCGCACGACTTCCCGCGCGATCGTCACCGTGAAGATCGGCGAGGAAGGTTACCGACAGTGGGATGCCCGCTGGCACAACGACTCCGAATTCCGCAGCCAGCTGCGGGTGCTGACCGCGGTCTGGGGCGCGACCTTCACCGGGGACGCGCTGCTGCGTGTCGCGCTCGCCTACACGCTGCCCATCGATTCGGTGCCGCTGGTGAGCAGCCTGCAATGGCTGGCAGTCCTCGCCGGGCTGTGGACCTTCCACACCGTCTATGTCACCAAGAAAGGACTGAAGGTCTGAGCTGGTGTGTCCGATAGCGAGTGCGGTGCCTTGATCCGTGCTGCGTCGAGAGTGCTTGTGCAATTGGCAATTTCGAGTGTTTCTGATGTCACTGAAGTCGATACCTGTGCGGAGGAAGAATGAAGGCGCGTAACTTTGTCGGGGCCGCGGTCGCCGTTGCGACGGTTTCACTGGCGAGCGGTGGTGTCGCCTCGGCCGCCGATCTCGACCCCGCGCCGTATCTGGTCGGTGACACGGTCTATTTCAGCTACGGAAATATGGCGAGCTGTGCGATGCACCCGAATGGCGATGTCGGCTGCGACATCCAGCCCGGCACGGCGCGATGGTTCGGCATTCTGCCGGTTACCGATTTGGCCATCGATCTGCCGTTTTTGCCTGCGCATCCGACATTCGGTCAGCACGGTATGGCGGGCAGCCCGGGTTTGGCTCTCGATCCGTCGACCTCCACCAACCCGTATCCCGGCAACGCCACCATCAGCTACGGCGGAGCCACCTGTGTCGGCTCCGGCGCCCGTGCCGAACTCAGCTGCCGGTCCAAGGGCCACAGCTTCGCGTTCGGCTTCGGTGGGACCCAGGTCAGCTGAGCGGAACCGAAACCGCCTGCGTCACATGAACATTGGACACAGTCGGAACCATGCCGCGACGGCACACCGACTCGATCGAATGCCGTTGCGGTGCTGGGCGCCGACTCGGAGGGACGAGAATTGTGACCACGACCTTGACCGACCGCTACGTTGCCGTCGTCGTGCGGCGGGTATCCGATAAGCATCGTCGTGCCGTCGAGCAGAAGTTACGCGCGACGATCGCTGCTTACATCGAAGCTCGTGTCGAACTCGGTGAGCTCCCGGACCAGGCCGAATACGCGACGCTCGCCGATCTGGGCGATCCCGCGCGTCGGGCGACGCTGTATGTGGATCGGGCTGCCATGCTCATCGGCCCGGAAACGTACCCCGACAACGTGCGCGCGCTGGGGGTGCTTTGTGCGATCGCGCTGCCGGTCGTATACATCTTGAACGATATCGGCTACTGGGTGCGCGGAGAAGGCGTGTGGGCAGCACTCTTCGGCCCGGTCGCAATCACGCTGACCGCGGCGATGTACGTAGCCGTCTGCGTGACCGTCGCGTTCGTGATCGTGGACCGGGCGGGCAATAAGCAGCGCGGCGGTATCGATTCCGCACAGATGTGGACGCCGGATGCGCTGCGCAAGTCGCAAATGGGAAGCGGCGCACGTGGAGCGTGGGCGATCGTCGGGTCGTACTCGCCGCGTCGAAATCGCTTCTCCCGCAACGCATGAGTACGAGAAGCGATGGTCGGCGGCAGTGGGCGCAATTTCCGACGTCGAGATCGGCTGTCGCTGGGTAGGTTCACCGTTCTGTGATCGGCATCGACCGAACGGAGCAACGAACCCTATACGCGTCATCGAAATCGGACGCCTCGAATCAACCGCGAGCCGACAGTCTGGTCGAGGAATTCCCTGCCGGGTTGCCCCAGGCGTTTCTGCCACGCCATGTGCCCATACCGGGGGCCGGCCGGGTGCTGGAGGCGCTGCGACCTGGCGGCTGGGTCAGGCCGCTGCCGGTGCCCAGGCGTGACGCGATATTGGGCGCGTTCGACGAACTGTTCGCAGCCCCGTGGGGCGGTGCGACGATGACCGTCGTTCAGGGGGTGCGGATTCGCGAGGAGATGGCTATACGCAGGTCCAAGCCGTGTCCGAGCAGCTGCCCGGGGTAGTGCTGATCGCATGACGCCCGTGCGGGCATGAACGGCTGAGCGGATCGAGGCCAAGCGCACCGCAGGCTGGCCAGGGCGGCGACTGTGCGTGCGCACGCGGTCACATCGCGGATCGGAAACGTGATGTCAATGGCCGGGACCTTCCGACAATCGCACAAGGGTCTACCTGCGCATAGTGGCCTGCGTCAGGATGGACGTGAACCGAGCGTGGTTACTGTCGCGCAATCTGGGTCAATGTCTACGCAACGCTCGGCTCCTAGGGTTGGCGGCAGGGAACGGTGGAGCGAGGTGTGGCGTGGATCTGGACACGATTCGGGATGTGGTGGTGGCTCGGGAGCGGGCTGACCTGGCTTTTGTTGGTGAGGCATGTGGGGTGCTCGCCGGGGGGACGTTTTTGTTCTCCGAGCCGCAGGAGGGGTTGGATCGGCTGGTCGATATCACGGGGTTCGGGTGGCCCGCGCTGTTTGAGACGGGCGCGGGGTTGGAGATCGCGGCTACCTGCACGTTGGCGGAGTTCGCTGGGGCGATGCCGGGGCGGGAACTGGGGGTGGAGGTGTTGCGGGCGGACTGGCCGGGGACGGCGCTGTTCGCCCAGGCGTGCCGGGCGTTGCTCGCATCGCACAAGGTTTGGCGAACCGCGACGGTTGGCGGGAATGTGTGTTTGTCCTTGCCCGCGGGTGCGGTGCTGGGTGCGCTGGTGGCGTTGGACGGCATCGCGCTGGTGTGGTCGCCGGACGGCCGCGATCGGCGGATTCCGCTGCGGGAGTTCACGCTCGGGCCGGGACGCAATGTGCTCACCTCCGGTGCGGTATTGCGATCGATCACCGTTCCGATTCGAACCCTGCACGCGCACACCGCCTTCCGGAAGATCGCGCTGGCTCCGCTCGGTCGTTCGGGGGCGGTCGTGATGGGGCTTCGTGAGCTGTACGGCCGGTGTGCGATCACCATCACCGCAGCCACCAGCCGACCTGTTGTGTTGGATTTCGCTGCGACACCCGGTGATCACGAAGTATCGGCCGCGATCGAGGCCATCGATCCGACGCTGTGGTTCGACGATCCGCACGGCGCGCCGGACTGGCGCCGTCACGTCAGCGGTGTTCTGGCGCGGGAGGTGGCCGCCGAGCTACGCGGCGAAGCCGGTGATTCGCAATGAAATTCGAGGTAGACGGCAGAATTGTGCAGGCCGATCCGCGACCGGGCCAATGCCTGCGCACGCTGCTGCGCGAGCAGGGCGTCTTCGCGGTGAAGAAGGGCTGCGATGCGGGGGACTGCGGCGCCTGTACCGTGCAGCTCGACGGTGTGCCGGTGCACTCCTGCATCCTTCCCGCCTACCGCGCCGCCGATCGCACTATCACCACCGCCTCCGGCCTGGGCACCGCCGAGCAGCCGCATCCGATCCAACAGCGATTCGTGGATTCGGCCGCCTTCCAATGCGGCTTCTGCACCGCAGGCATGGTGGTCACCGCCGCTGGCCTCGGTTGCGGCGGACCGGCGCACCCGGATGCGGGAGCGCTGCCCGAGCTCATGAAGGGCAACCTGTGCCGCTGCACCGGCTATCGCCCGATCGCCGATGCGCTGACCGGCACGATTCCCGAGGCCGTGGTCGATGACCAATCGGCAGGCGGCGGTCCGATGTTGGGCCTCGAGTCGGGCGCTGCCCCGGCAGACGGCGAGGAGGCAGCCTCGAGTCTCGGCGGGGAAACGGCCTCGGCGTGCGGCCGAATCCGCACCGGAGCGAATGGCCCCACACCACAGATCGCGGCCGATATCGCGACCGGCCTCGGCTCGGATGTCGATGCACTCGGCGATGTCGACACAGTCGGCCTTGATCAGGATGCGTTTTCGGCGGGTGGGCGAATTCGCGGCAGTGCGGCCGAGCCATGGAGCGAGGCCGATACGACCGTCGTCGGTATGACAGCGGGCACCGGCGCGGCGGCCGGCCGGGCCTCGGCGGGTGACACCACTTCAGCGGAGCACACTGCGTCTGGACGAGCAGGCACCGGCGTCGGCGCACCCGCTGGACCTCGGATCGTCACGGGCACTGAACCGTTCACCTTCGACGTCTCGCCACAGGACGCACCGACCACCACGGATGCGCCGCCGGTTGCCCCCCTGCATATCGCGGTCCTACCCAGCCCACATCCGCACGCGCGGATCGTCTCCATCAACACCGCCGCGGCCGAGGAACTGCCCGGCGTGCACGCGGTGCTCACCTACGCCGATGCGCCGGATATCGCGTTTTCGACCGGGCGCCATGAACTTCGCGCCGACGATCCCGACGACACCTACGTGCTCGATCGCACGATGCGATTCGTCGGCCAGCGAGTTGCCGCCGTGGTGGCGGAGAGCATGGATATCGCCCGGGCGGGCTGCCGTGCACTGGCGGTCGAGTACGAAATCCTGCCCGCGGTATTCGATCCGGCCGGGGCACTGTTTCCCGAAGCGCCGAAACTGCATGGTGGAAAGCCGGATTCGGCTCGCATCGCCGATACCGAGCGGAATCTGATCGCCGAGGTGGACGGCGAGGTCGGTGATGTGGCAGCGGGTCTGGCCGCGGCGGCGCAGGTGGTCAGTGGTGTCTGGCATTCGCCGCGCGGCCAGCACGTACATCTGGAAACCCACGGCGGCATCGGCTGGTTGGATGCGGACGGCAGGCTGGTCATCCGATGCAGCACCCAGGTGCCGTTCCTGGTTCGCGACGAGCTGTGTCATCTGTTCGGGCTGCCGCGGGATCGCGTGCGGGTCTTCGCCAAGCGGGTCGGCGGCGGGTTCGGGGCCAAACAGGAGATGCTGGCCGAGGATCTGATCGCGCTGGCGGTGCTGCGCACCGGACGACCCGTCCAGTACGAATTCACCCGGTCCGACGAATTCACCAGCGCCACCTGCCGTCATCCGATGCGGGTCGCGGTCACCGCGGGCGCGGATGCCGACGGCGTGCTGACCGCGCTCTCGATCGACGTGCTCGCCGATGCCGGTGCGTACGGCAATCACAGTGCGGGCGTCATGTTCCACGGCGTCGGCGAATCCGTCGAGGTCTACCGTTGCGCCAATAAGCGCGTTCAGGCAAAAGCGGTCTATACCAACAATGTTCCCTCCGGCGCCTTCCGTGGCTACGGCCTCGGACAGATCATCTTCGGTGTCGAATCGGCCATGGACGACCTGGCCCGCGCACTCGGCATCGACCCGTTCGAATTCCGCCGGCGCAATGTGGTGGTACCCGGCGATGAGTTCGTCGGCGCCGAAGTCGACCGGGGCGATCTGGCATTCGGCAGCTACGGTCTCGATCAATGCCTCGACCTGGCAGAGCGGGCCATACTGCGCGGCAATGGAGTTCCCGCACCGGGCCCGGACTGGCGGGTCGGCACCGGCATGGCACTGGCCATGATCGCCACCATCCCGCCGCGTGGCCACCGCGCCGAGGCGACCGCCACACTGCTACCCGACGGACGCTACGAGATCCGTGTCGGCACAGTGGAATTCGGCAGCGGAACGACAACGGTGCACGCCCAGCTCGCGGCAACGGCATTGCATACCGATGTGCGCCGCATCGTGATTCGCCAGGCGGATACCGATGTCGTCGGCCACGACACCGGAGCCTTCGGCTCGACCGGCATTACGGTCGCTGGCAAGGCCTGCTACGCCGCGGCGGTGGCCTTGCGCGAGCAGATCCTGGTCCGGGCGGCAAAACTGACCGATCGCCCCGAGGCGGAATGCACCCTGGAGTCGACGGGCGTGCGCTGTGGCGACCGGCTGATCGGTGTCGCCGAACTGCTGGCCGACGGCGAGTTGTCCGGACACGGCGAACATGCGGGCAGCCCGCGTTCGGTCAGCTTCAATGTGCAGGCATTCCGGGTCGCCGTGCGGCCGGAGACCGGCGAGGTGCGCATCCTGCATTCGGTCCAGGCCGCCGATGCGGGCACAGTGCTCAATCCGGTGCAGTGCCGCGGCCAGGTGGAGGGCGGGGTCGCACAGGCCATCGGCTCCGCGCTCTACGAGGACATGCGCTCCGATCAGGGGGTGGTAACCACGCAGACGCTGCGGCACTACCACATCCCGCAGTTCGCAGACCTGCCGCGCACCGCGGTCTATTTCGCCGAAACCGCCGATGACCTGGGCCCTCTCGGTGCCAAGTCGATGAGTGAATCGCCGTACAACCCGGTCGCCCCCGCGCTGGCGAATGCCATCCGCGATGCTGTCGGGGTACGACAGACCCGTTTGCCGATGACGGCCGACCGGGTCTGGCGAGCCCTGCAGGAAGGAGATCACGGGTGAGTTCCCCGCGATGTGAGCGTCAGGTCCGGAGGAGGCAGCGTGGGTAACCACGGAGGGGCCGGGAGCGGCGCAAATCCAACACACCTACCCGAGAGTGTCCGCGCCGAGATCGACGCGATGCTCGACGCGGTCGACGCCGATCTGCGCACCCGGTATCCGGGCCCCGACGGCCGGGTCCAGCCGATTCACACCGCCTATGTGCCCGCCGACCGCGCTACGGCCGACACCCCCGCCGAATGGGGTGCGGTGGCGACCGAACTCCTCGATCGCCACTACGATCTGCTCGCCGAACTCGACCACACCGACGCATTGCCCACCGTGCGCGCACAACTCGAGCGGCACCCGATCCAGGATCTGCGCATCGACTTCGAGGACGGCTACGGATTCCGGGCCGACACCGAGGAGGACAAGGCCGCGACCAATGCCGGCACGATGCTCGCGGAGTGGGCGAAGCTGCCCGGTGGGCCGACGAGTGTGGGCATCCGGATGAAGGGTCTGGCGGGCTCCGAACGCGACCGCGCGCTGCGCACCCTCGAGCTGGTATTGGCTGCGGCGGGCGGCGTACCAGCGGGTTTCGTCTTCACCGTGCCGAAGATCCGGGCGGCGGAACAGGCTTCGGCACTGGTGGCACTGTGCGAGGGATTCGAGCGCGGTTTCGGACTCGATGCGGGCACGCTGCGTTTCGAACTGCAGATCGAGAGCCCGCAGGCGATCATCGCCGCCGATGGCAGCGCGCCGATCGCCAAGATGCTAGGTCTGTCCGAGGGGCGCTGCAGCGCACTGCATTTCGGCACCTACGACTACACCGCGGCATGCGGGATCGCCGCACCCGATCAGGCGCTCGACCATCCGGCCGCGGACTACGCGAAGTCGGTCATGCAGGTCGCCGCGGCCCAAACGGGGGTGTGGGTCTGTGACGGCTCCACCCAGATAGTGCCGGACGGCGAACCGGAAGCCGCACTGCGCAACCACCATCGGCTGGTCGGCCGGGCCCTACGCCTCGGTTACTACCAGGGCTGGGATATGCACCCCGGCCATCTGGTCACCCGCTGGCTGGCCACCTACGAGTTCTTCCGGCAGGCCATCGATGTCGCGGTTCCGCGGCTGGTGGCCTATCTCGATCGGCGTTCCGGCGGCGTGCTGGACGAGCCCGCCACCGCGGAGGCCCTGGCCGCCACGGTATTGCGCGGCGTGCACTGCGGTGCTCGTACTGCCGACGAATTGCGTTCGCTCGCACCGGCATTGACCCCGCAGGTATTGCGCGCACTGGTCGCGCGTGCGCCGATTCCGCAGGAACCGGTGTGAAATGCGGCCATACGACGATCGGCTGTTGGTGGGCCGCACGGTGACCTCGCGTGGCACTGAATATTCAGCGGCCCGCGGTAATCGGTACCTGATGCGCGGCAGTCGGTGTTACGTCGCGCGCGGCACGAATCGGATGCGGGATTCCCTCGCGAAACAGGAGGTGCGATGCGCGACCCGGTCGACGTAGACGATTTCACGCTACTGCCCGATCTGGCCGTCCGCCCGCTCGGCGGATCGGTGATCTGGGCCAACGATGAATTCTTCGCGGAAAAGGAGAATTTGATCAATCCGGGCCCGTCGGAATACCGGCCGTCGACCTTCGGGCACAAGGGCCAGATCTACGACGGCTGGGAAACCCGCAGGCACCGCGGCCACCCCGGCGACGACTCCGCCATCGTGCGCCTCGGCGTGTCCGGCGTGATCCGCGGCATCGTGGTGGACACCGCCTGGTTCAAAGGCAACTATCCGCCGGCGGTTTCGGTCGCCGCACTCGAGATCGAAGGCTATCCGCCCGCGCAAGCCATTGCCGACCGCAATGATTGGGTGACCCTGATCGACCATGCTCCGGTATCCGGTGACAGCCGCAATCCCTTCGTCATCGAGAACGAAAAGCGGTGGACCCATGTGAAACTCACCATGCACCCGGACGGCGGCGTGGCCCGGCTGCGCGTGCACGGCGAGGGCCGGCCCGAGCCGCGGCTGCTCGGTCTAGGCCAACTGGATCTGGCCGCACTGGAGAACGGCGCCCTGGTCCTGGACTGCTCCAATCGCTTCTACAGTTCGCCGAACCAACTGCTCTACCCCGGACTGGCCAGGAAGATGGGCGACGGCTGGGAAACCGCCCGCCGCCGCGACGACGGCAATGACTGGGTGCGCATCCGGCTCGCCGGTCCCGGGCTCATCCGGCTCGCCGAAATCGACACCTCGTACTTCCTCGGCAACAGCCCCGGCGCCGCCCGGCTCACCGGACACACCAATGACGGCACCGAACTCGAATTGCTGCCGCGCACCGAACTGCTGCCCGATACCCGGCACCGATTCGCGATTTCGCCGGTGGCGGCCTCGGTGGAGGAGGTCCGCCTGGATATCTATCCCGACGGCGGTCTCGCGCGGCTGCGCCTGTATGGGGAGCTCGGGGGATGAGCGACACCGGGATGAATCAGCGCGACTTCGTCGGATACGGACCGACGCCACCGGATCCGAAATGGCCGGGCGATGCGAAGATCGCCGTCCAATTCGTCCTCAATTACGAAGAGGGCGCGGAGAACAGCGTCCTCGACGGCGACCCGCATTCGGAGACCTTCCTCTCGGAAATGACTCCGGCACAGGCCTTTCCGAACCGCCACCTGAGCATGGAATCGCTCTACGAATACGGCTCCCGGGCCGGACTCTGGCGGGTCCTGCGCGCCTTCGAACGTCGCGATCTACCACTGACCATTTTCGCCGTCGCCCGTGCCATGCAGCGAAATCCGGAGGCGGTGGCCGCTTTTCAGGAACTCGGCCACGAAATCGCCAGCCACGGTCTGCGCTGGCAGTCCTACCAGCTCACCGACCGCGACACCGAGCGCGCGCATATGGCCGAGGCCGTGCGCATCCTCACCGAGCTGACCGGCGCGGCCCCGCTCGGCTGGTACACCGGCCGCGACTCCCCGCACACCAGGGAACTGGTGGTCGAGCACGGCGGTTTCGTCTACGACTCCGACTCCTACGCCGACGACCTCCCGTACTGGGTGACCGTGCACGGCCACAACCACCTGGTGGTCCCGTACACCCTCGACACCAACGACATGCGCTTCGCCTCACCGGCGGGCTTCCCCAGCGGGGACCAATTCTTCGCCCACCTGCGCGACGCCTTCGACATCCTCTACCGCGAAGGTGCCGAGGGCAGCCCGAAAATGCTCTCGATCGGCCTGCACTGCCGCATTGTCGGCCGCCCGGCCCGCACTGCCGCCCTCGAGCACTTCTTGGATCATGTCCAATCCCACAACGACGTCTGGATCACCCGCCGCATAGACATAGCCGAGCACTGGCACCGCACTCACCCACCGATGCGCGCCAACTGACTTCGGCCCCGAGTGCCCATGGATTCCGCGGAATCAGGGCACTCGGGCCATTCGGCACGGCCGCGTCAGGCGAACAGACCGCGGACGAATGGCAGCGAATCCCGCAGCGACGCATTGACCGTCCCGTCGTGATCCTCCGGATAGATGTGCGCCGTGACCGGCTGCCGATTGACCGCGAGCACCGCCGCGAACCGCAGCGTCTCCGGCGTGATCACATCCGTATCGCGCAGCCCCTGCGCCAGGAACAGCGGCTTGTCGTAACCGGATTCGGGCAGGCCGAGGTAGTCGTACAGGAGTCCGTGCACGTTCGGAATCTGTGCGAGCGGCCGTGCGAACAGATCGCCGATCACTACGCCGCTGGCACCGAGTTCATCGCGCAGCGGGAGGACGCACGCTTCGCGCGCCCGGGCGAGCCATGCGCGTCCGGAGTCGGTCAGGAAGGACTCGATATCCAGCTCGGGGTGAGTCGTGCGCAATCCGTTCAGGATGTAGAGCACGTATGCGGTGCTGAACGGGTTCAGCTCGAGCGGCGGCACACCCGGCCCGAGCAGTTGCAGAACATCCTCGATATACGCGGGCACACCGGTGCCGACCGCGCCGCGGTAGTCGAGCTCCGGCCCGCCGAATTCGGTCGCGTACCGCGCGGTGGACACCGCCGCGCCGCCGCCCTGTGACTGTCCGACGACCACCCATTTCTTCGCCAGCGACGGGTACTGCCCGGTGGCGGCCTTGACCGCGTCGACGACGTTGTGCGCCTCCACGCGTCCGTTCAGATAGGGCTGTTCGCCGGGCGTGCCGAGTCCGGCGTAGTCCGCGGCCACGATCGCGTAGCCCTGTGCCAGCCAGGTCCCCAGATACGCCCAGTCCCGTTCGACGGCGCTGGGTCCGGCAATGCTGTAGGCGCAGTTGTCGGCGAGCCCGACCGTGCCGTGTGCCCACGCGATCACCGGCCAACCGCCCTCGGGGGCCGCACCGGGCGGGAAGTAGACCGCGGCGCTGGCCACCGTCGGCGCATCGTCCACGGTGGTGGTCGAGTACAGGATGCGGCCGGAGTTCACCGAACCGGGCAGCGTGGCGACCGCGGCAAGTGGTGCGACGGATACGACGGCGCCGGGATCGGCCTGGTCGGCGCCCGCCGCGGGCACTCGCAGCAGGCTTGCGCCGCATGCGATGGCGATCGCCGTGGTGAACCACAGTTTCCGCATAACACTCCTATCGAGCGTCCAGCGGTGAACTGGATGCCTGCCCGAGAGTTCGAATGTCGCACCAGTCTGCCCGATCGTGCGCTCGGTCACTCACTGGGAGGTGGCGGCGGCCACACGAGTGCGTGTGAAGGTCCTCACAGCACGGAATGCCGGGCGCGTCGGATGGTCGTACCCGGTGCGATTGCTAACAGTACGGGCGTTACGCTAAAACCGCATGTCAGCGCTACCGGCGGGTAGGTTTCACGCGTGCAATTTGCGGGCTAATTTCGCAAAGTTAGCAAAGACCTGTCGAAACCTAGCTCGGATTCACACTTGCAACAGGTAGACGGCTATTTCCTGGTGTGCCATCGTGTGGAAGTACACCCCATGGGCCTAGCAAGCCTGCAAATTGCCGCCACAGCAGTTCGAGTGATGCTCGACCGTGGGGCACCGAAACGAAGAAGTGGAGTCAGAGATGTCGAACGTCGGCACCCCGAAGACCGCTGCCGAGATCCAGCAGGATTGGGACACCAACCCGCGCTGGAAGGGCATCACCCGCAACTACACCGCCGAGCAGGTGTCGAAGCTGCAGGGCACTGTCGTCGAAGAGGCCACCCTCGCCCGTCGTGGCTCGGAGATCCTCTGGGACCTCGTCAACAACGAGGACTACATCAACTCCCTCGGCGCCCTCACCGGCAACCAGGCGGTCCAGCAGGTCCGCGCCGGTCTGAAGGCCATCTACCTGTCCGGTTGGCAGGTCGCCGGTGACGCGAACCTGTCCGGCCACACCTACCCGGACCAGTCGCTGTACCCGGCCAACTCGGTGCCGTCCGTGGTGCGTCGCATCAACAACGCGCTGCTGCGTGCCGACGAGATCGCCAAGGTCGAGGGCGACACCTCGGTCCAGAACTGGCTGGCCCCGATCGTCGCCGACGCCGAGGCCGGTTTCGGTGGCGCGCTGAACGCCTACGAACTGCAGAAGGCCATGATCGCCGCCGGTGCCGCCGGTGTGCACTGGGAGGACCAGCTGGCCTCCGAGAAGAAGTGCGGCCACCTGGGCGGCAAGGTGCTGATCCCGACCCAGCAGCACATCCGCACCCTGACCTCCGCGCGCCTCGCGGCCGACGTCGCCGACGTGCCTTCGGTCATCATCGCGCGCACCGACGCCGAGGCCGCCACCCTGATCACCTCGGACGTGGACGAGCGCGACCGTGAGTTCCTGGACGGCACCCGCACCGCCGAGGGCTTCTTCGGTGTGCAGAACGGCATCGAGCCCTGCATCGCGCGGGCCAAGGCCTACGCCCCCTACGCCGACCTCATCTGGATGGAGACCGGTGTGCCGGACCTCGAGGTCGCCCGCAAGTTCGCCGAGGCCGTCCGTGGCGAGTTCCCGGACCAGCTGCTGGCCTACAACTGCTCGCCGTCCTTCAACTGGAAGGCGCACCTGGACGACGCGACCATCGCAAAGTTCCAGCGTGAGCTGGGCGCCATGGGCTTCAAGTTCCAGTTCATCACCCTGGCCGGCTTCCACTCGCTCAACTACGGCATGTTCGACCTGGCCTACGGCTACGCCCGCGAGGGTATGACCGCCTTCGTCGACCTGCAGGAGCGCGAGTTCAAGGCCGCCACCGAGCGTGGCTTCACCGCCATCAAGCACCAGCGTGAGGTCGGTGCCGGTTACTTCGACACCATCGCCACCACCGTGGACCCGAACACCTCGACGGCGGCCCTGAAGGGTTCCACCGAAGAGGGGCAATTTCACTAGCCGCGCCTTCGCGCGGCGTGTTCGCGGCCCCGAAGGCTCGCTTCCGAGCACTCGAGACTCGCGCCTTCGGCGCATGCGCTTCGAGTACTCGGAAGCGAGCCGGCCGCGAACGGTCGGTCGTAAGACTCCCTCCGTGGTTGTCGCTAAGGCAGTTTCGGAGCTTGAACCGGGTGCTCGCTTCAGGGAATGAGGTTCCCGACGTGAATACCGCTAATCCTCTACTCCAGTAGGGGTGTACCGCCCTCCCGGCTGAACAGCCCCAGCCGGGAGGGCATCCCTATACCTTGGACCATCGAAGGTCGGCTCTTATCGGAGCGTCCTTCGCCACCAGCCACCCGACAGCCAGACAAAAACAGCAGGAGCGGGACGTGAGCAGCGAGAAGATTCAGCGCGTCGGCATCATCGGTGCCGGACAGATGGGTGCGGGAATCGCGGAGGTGTGTGCCAGGGCGCATATCGACGTGCTCGTCTACGAGCAGACTCGGGAACTAGCCGCGGCGGGCCGCGCTCGCATCCTGCGTTCGCTGGACCGTGGCGTGAGCAGCGGCAAGATCACCGAGCGCGAACGCGAACAGGCCGCGTGGCGGCTGCGGTTCACCTCCGACCTCGGCGATTTCGCCGACCGCCAGCTGGTAGTCGAGGCGGTGCTCGAGGACGAGAAGGTGAAGACCGCCATCTTCGCCGAACTCGACAAGGTCGTCACCGATCCGGACGCGGTGCTGGCCTCCAACACCTCCTCCATCCCGATCATGAAGATCGCGGTCGCCACCGCCAACCCGGAGCGCGTGGTCGGCATGCACTTCTTCAACCCGGTGCCGGTGCTGCCGCTGGTCGAGCTGGTCACCACGCTGAAGACCAGCGAGGCGGTGTCCGCGCGCGCCGAGGCCTTCGCCAGCGATGTGCTCGGCAAGCAGGTCGTGCGCTCGGCCGACCGCTCCGGCTTCGTGGTGAACGCGCTGCTGGTGCCGTACCTGCTCTCGGCCATCCGGATGGTCGAATCCGGCTTCGCCACCAAGGAAGACGTCGACAAGGCGATGGTGCTCGGCTGCGCCCACCCGATGGGGCCGCTGGCACTGACCGACCTGGTCGGCCTCGACACCGTGAAGTCCATTGCCGACTCCATGTACCAGGAGTTCAAGGAGCCGCTGTACTCGGCGCCGCCGCTGCTGATGCGCATGGTCGAGGCCGGACTGCTCGGCAAGAAGACCGGCGCGGGCTTCTACCAGTACAAGGTTTGAGTTGATGGGCATTCGCGGCTGTGTTTGATTTGCCGCGCCGCGGGTTCGCGGCCCCCAAGGTTCGTTTCCGAGCACTCGAGACGCGCGCCTGCGGCGCATGCGCTTCGAGTACTCGGAAGCGGGCCGGCCGCGAATGTCGCCCGTAAGACTCGCTCCATGGTGGTACTCGAATGCGGAGGATCACCCGGCTCCCTGGTTCAGCGGAGCCAAGGCAATATGCGGCATAAGCTGCAAGAAGTGCCGGGTCGTTACCAGCGGCTCGGCTTTGAACACCGAGAGCGCAGCGCTGCTGCGGGGTCTGGGTCGAGGACTCCGCGCAGGTGATCGAAAGGGAGTACCCCGCTCATGGTCAACGTTCAGGATGGTTACGGGTCGAGCATTCTCGGTTACCCGAGGATCGGGCCGCATCGGGAACTCAAGCGGGCGCTCGAGGGCTACTGGCACGGCGGGATCTCCCGTGACGAGTTGCTCGCGGTCGGGCGCGATATCCAGGAGCGGCAGTACAACGGTCTCGCCGCCACCGGTCTGACCCAGGTGCCGGGCAATACCTTCTCCTTCTACGACCACATTCTCGACAATGCGCTGCTGTTCGGTGCGGTGCCCGCGCGGTTCAAGCCGTTCCAGGACGAATTGCACCCGCTGGACTTCTACTTCCTGATGGCGCGCGGCCGCCCGGATCTGCCGCCGCTGGAGCTGGTGCGGTTGTTCGGCACCAACTACCACTACCGCCAGCCCGAACTCGATGAGAACACCGAATTCTCGCTGCACCCGGAGGCTTTGCTCGACGAATGGGACCGCGCGAAGGCTCGCGATATCGAGCTGCGCCCGGTGGTCGTCGGTCCGGTGTCGCTGCTGCTGCTGTCCAAGGCGGGCCATATCCCCGGTGAGGCAGGCGGTTTCGACACGCTGAGCCTGCTCGACAAGCTGCTTCCGGTGTACGAGGAGCTGTTCGAGATCCTCGCCAAGCGCGGGTCCACCTGTGTGCAGTTGGACGAGCCGTGCTTCACCAGTGAGCGCACCCCGGCCGAGCTGGCTGCTTTCGAGCGGGCCTACCATCGGCTTTCGACGGCGGCGCTGCGTCCGCGCATGCTGGTCACCGGGCAGTACGGCGATTTCGGTGAGGCGCTTCGGATTCTGGCCGAGACCAATGTCGAGGCCATCGGACTGGATCTGGCCAGCTATCGGATCCAGCCCGAAGAGCTCGCCGCGGTTCCCGGCATTCGGCGCAAGCGCCTGTACGCGGGCGTGATCAGCGGCCTCAATGTCTGGCGTGCGGATCGCTACGTGACGCTGGAATACCTCAACGAGCTGGCCGAGGTGTGCCCCGATCTGGTGGTGTCCACCGGCACGACGCTGCTGCACGTGCCCTATGACGTGCTCGCCGAATACGACATCGAGGGCCATGTCGCCGACCGCCTCGCCTTCGCGCGGCAGAAGGTGGGCGAGGTGGTTTCGCTGGCCAAGGCGCTCACCGAGGGACCGTCGGACAAGTGGCGCAAACGGCCGACCGAGGTGCACTTCAAGCAGAAACATGCGGTGCGGCAACGGGTTTACGCGATCACGCCCGATATGCGGACCCGCGAACCGTACGAGGTGCGTCGCGAAGCCCAGCAGCGCAAGTTGAATCTGCCGCTGGTGCCCGCCACCACACTGGGTTCGTTCCCGCAGACCGCCAGGATCCGCCAGGCCCGCTACGACCTCGGCGAGGGCAAACTGTCCTACGACGAATACCGCAAGAAGATCGAGGCCGAAATCGAGGCCACGATCCGCCTGCAGGAGGACATCGGCCTCGATGTGCTGGCGCACGGCGAACACGAGCGCAATGACATGATCCAGTACTTCGCCGAGCTGCTCGACGGCTTCGCGACTACGCACTTCGGCTGGGTGCAGGTGTACGGATCGCGTTGTGTGCGACCGCCGATCATCTACGGCGATGTCTCGCGGCCCGCGCCGATGTCGGTCGAGTGGATCAGCTACGCCCAGTCGCTGACCGATCGGCCGGTCAAGGGCATGGTCACCGGTCCGGTCACCATGATCGCCCGGTCGTTCGTGCGCCAGGACCAGCCGCTCTTCGAAACGGCCGACCAGGTCGCGCTGGCCATTCGCGATGAGGTCGTCGATCTCGAACGTGCCGGCATTTCGATCATCCAGGTCGACGAGCCCGCCATTCGCGAGCTGCTACCCATGCGCCCGGCGGGGCGCGCCGAATACCTGCGCTGGGCGGTCGCGGCATTCCGCTTGGCCACCTCGGGAGTCCGGCCGGAGACCCAGATCCACACGCATATCGGCTATTCCGGGCGCACCGAGGTGGTCGATGCGATCGAGGAACTCGATGCCGATGTGACCGCGATCGTGGCCACCCGCTCGATCGAATGGGTGCTGAAGGCGCTCAAGGAGGATTCGGCCTCGGGCCACGGCCTGAGCCACGGTGTCGGTCCCGGTGTCTACGAAAGCCGTTCGGCGCGCATTCCCGACATCGATGAGCTCGACGAATTGCTCACCGCCGCAGCCGCAGCCGTGACGCCGGAGCGGCTGTGGGCGAATCCGGACGGCGGTTTGAAGACCCGCCACTACTGGCAGCTGGAGCCCTCGCTGCGCAATATGGTCGCGGCGGCGCGCCGGGTCAGGCGACGGGCGGCCGCGGCGGAGTAGCACCGAAGAAGAAGGCCGCCTTCATATCTCGCGATATGGAGGCGGCTTTTCGCTGGGCGTGATCGACGACATATTCAAATCGGTACGGTCCGTACCGTATCCTTGAGGTATGGCTGATCAGGCTTGGCCCGAGTCGTTGCCGGTGGCGCAGGTTCGTATTGCCCGGCCCACCGATCGGCTGGCGGAGGTCGTGCGGTTCTACGTCGAGGGGTTAGGACTGCGCGAGCTCTACCGATTCGAAAACCACGCGGGCTATGACGGAGTAATGCTCGGACTGCCCGGCACCGGATATCACCTGGAGTTCACCACGCATGTGGACGGCAGTCCCGGCACGGCGCCCAGTGCGGAAAACCTACTGGTGCTGTACTTCTCGAACGAATCGCAGATGTTCGACGTGGCACAGCGGCTCGGCGAATTCGGGGTGCAGCCCGTCCCCGCCGAGAATCCGTACTGGGCCGCCAATGGCGGCTTGACCTTCCCCGATCCGGATGGTTGGCGCGTTGTACTGATGCCACGTCCGGTGTTCTGATGCCCGGCCGCGCCCGCGAAGACCGAATCGATATCGCGATCCTCGCGGCGGCCCGAGAGCTATTGGACGAGAACGGCTATGCCGAACTGTCCATCGGCAGGGTAGCGTCCAGGGCCGGTCTGCACCGGCCCGCGATCTACCGCCGCTGGCCATCGAAACGGCACCTGGTTGTCGATGTCGTGGCCGACCTGCTGGGACTGCAACCAACGCCCGATACCGGTGACCTGCGTGCCGACCTGACCATCGCAGTGCGGAATCTGGTTGCGGCACTGCGCGATACCTCACTGAGTCACGTATTGCCCGCGCTGGTGGCCGATCTCGCCAATGACCCGGACCTACGCGCACATTTCCTGGCCACGGTCTTCGAACCGCGCAGACATACCACCGCTATCGCACTGCGGTCAGCGATCCGCCGTGGCGAGATCGATCCGAATACCGACCTGGATTTCGTCCTGGACGCCCTCGTCGCCCCGATCTACTACCGGGCCCTCTTCGGTCACCTACCGCTGACCGACCACCTCGCCGACCAATCGGTCGACGCCGTATTGCGGGCAATCGCACGTTGAGCTGCCCCCCCTGGGAAGCGGGCCGATACGGCACGAACCCACGGTCACGACTGCCCACGAGCGGACGTCAGCTCGTGGAGCGATTCGAGCAGATCGCGATCGCGGTTGAAACCGCGCGCGGTGATCAAACGAGCAGCATCCGTCGCCTGTTGGAGATCCTCCGGGGTCGCCGCGTCCAACAGACCCAGAAGGTCTGCGAGATCCTGTGGGCGAGAAGTGTCGTCGCGAGCCAGTAGCTTCAGTGCGATGAGGTGAGGGTGAGTCCCGGGACGATTTCGAGATTTTCGGCTGCCTGCACGATTTCCGGCTCGATCCCAGAGCTGGCAAACAGAATGTCGACCAGTATGGCGACACCGTCGACCGATCTTTTCAGCCGGACGGTGGCGAGTCTGCCGTTGTCGTGCTCGACCGACGCGTGGAACCCGTAGCCCTCACCCATAAGGCGTCGAACCAGTGCCTCGGCGGCGTTGTCGTCCGCGACGGCCGCCGCCACGTCGATGTCGTGGGTGAATCGTGGTGTCGAACGGGCAGATACGGCGAATCCGCCTACGAGAGCCCAGGAATAGCCATAGCGATCGAGATCGGACGCTGCACGTCGCAGCGTGGCTTCGAGTCGGTTCACGCGAATCGACGGGAAGGACGACCTGCTGAGTCGCCCAGTGGCGCGCTCGGCCTAGAGAGGAGCCAGATCTGGACGGCCTCATCCACCTCGGCGTCAGTGGCGTCAGGCCGCATTCGCCGGATGCGGGCACGTTGCATGAGCACGCCGAATTCGTGCATTTCCAAGGCGAGTCGAAGTCGCTGACCTGGCGTTTCTTCCGGCACGTTATCCAGCTTACCGTGACCGACCATAGGCAGTGGGAGCCCGGAACTGTCTCCAGCCGTGCTGTGTGGATCGGCGCACCGCTACGTCTGGCTGATGTGCACGGCAGCGCCAGCCGAGTGGCGTATTCAGTGGCTCAGGGCGGCGACCGCGAGCATGAAGGTGGCGCCGGTGACGGTGCAGGCGAGGGTCAGGCGGGAGGGATGTTCGGCGTGTGCCTCGGGGAGGATATCGGCGGTGGCCAGGTAGAGCAGGAAACCGGCGAAGTAGCCGAGGTAGAGGCCGACGGTTTCGGCGGGAAGACGGATGACGGTACCGATTACCGCGCCGACGACCGGTGCGATCGCATCCAGGGCGAGCAGGGTGATGGCGCGCTTGCGGGCGCTGCCGTAGAGGGTGGTGATGGTGAAAGTGTTGAAGCCGTCGGCGAAGTCGTGACAGATGACGGCGATGGCGACCGCGACGCCGACGGTGGCCCCGGCCTGGAAGCCCAGACCGATGCCGAGGCCGTCGAGGGTGCTGTGGAAGATCAGCCCGGCCGCTGCGAGTAGTCCGACGGATTCGAAACCGTGCTTGTGCGCACCGAATTCGCGTTCGTGACCGGTATGGATGGCGACCGCGCGTTCGATCACGTGGATGGTCACGAAGCCGACGACGGTGGCGATGAGCGCCGGCGGAACCCCGAGTGCGCTGTGCCCCTGCTGCGCCAATGCCTCGGGCAGCAGGTCGAAGAAGACAACCCCCAACATGACGCCCGCCGCCAACCCGAGCACCAGATGTCTGCGGTCGCCGATCCGCACCGCCACCAGCCCGCCGACCAGCGTCGAGCACATCGAAACCAGCGCAAGCAGAATCGCCATCGGTCCAGCATCTGCCACCGGTCCGCAGCGCAATGCGATATCCGCCCTGCGTGTTCGCGAGGTACGAGCCTGTGGTCTGGGCATTGCGTTCGCCGAGCGTGCGCGCGGCTGGGGTATTGCGTTCGCCGAGCGTGCGCGCGGCTGGGGTATTGCGTTCGCCGAGCGTGCGTGTGCAGTAGGACATCACGTTCGCCCGTCATTCGCCGGCGGCCAGGGTGTTCACGCTCGTAAGGCATTCGCCTGCGCCTGCGCCTGCGCCTGCGCCTGCGGCTACGGCGCGGGCCGTGGCCGAGTCGGGGGCAGAAACGCGGCGATCGCGCGCAGTCCGGTGGTGATATCGGCAGCGGTGGGAGCGTGATCGGGGTCCACCAGATGTTGGACCAGCAGGCCACCGATCAAGGTCTGCAGCACATCGCCGATCCGAGGGTCCGGCTCGGCCGGGCCGAACAGCTCGGCGAGTCCGGTGCGCGCCCCGGCCTGCGCGGAGCCGATCTCGGCGCGCAGTTCGGGGGAGTGCAGCGCTTGGGCAAGGCTTTCCACATTGGCCGACCACACCGCGGGATTCTCGGTGAACGAAGTGATCAGCCGCTGGAGAAAATCGCGCAGGCGGGCGGCCGGATCGGCGCCGGCACGGTCGGGCAGTGACTCGAGTATCTGCTGCACCGCGTCCGCGCTCGACTCCATCATCGCCTGATTGAGCAGCTTGTCGCGGGTGCCGAAGTGGTAGTTGATGGCGGCCAGGTTGCTGCCGGACGCGGCCACGATATCGCGCACAGTGGTGCGCGCGTAACCGCGTTCGGCCAGGCATTGCTTGGCCGCGGCGAGCAGATCTTCTCGGGTTCCCACAGCCGCACCCTATCAGTCCGGCATACACCTGTTTGTGACGAATGTTTCACACATTCGTCTGTGACAAACGTTTGAAACGGCTGTATGTTGAGGACACCGCCCGCTCCGACACAGGAGGTACGAGATGACCACGCAGCGACAGATTTCCCCCTTCGAGCTGACCTACTTCGACTCCGGCAGCAGGCTCGGCAGCGTGCCGACCGGCGATATGCCGTTGTTCATCGGCTCCACCGTGCACGGTTCGCTCGATATCGAAATCCTGCGCCGCGTACTCGATGAACTGTCGGCCGCACATCCGCTGCTGCGCAGTAGGCCGGTGGCCGATGCGGAGAATGTGCTGCACTTTGTTCGAGACGACGCATACCGACCGCGCCTCGAGGTCGCCGATGGCGGCGAAGCCGAATATCTGAATCTGGTGAACGGGCCACGGGATTGGCACGACGGCCTGTTCCGCGCCCATCTACTGCGTGACCGTGATCGGGATCAGATCGTCCTGGTAGTTCATCACGGCATCGCTGACGGCAGATCGGCTTTCGCACTGCTCGAGCAGATGTGGCAGCGCTACACCGCGCACGCGACACAGACCGAGCTGCCGCAATCGGATTCGGATCAGGGGCTGCCCGAGGCGATCGACGACCAACTCGCCGAGGTCATCTCGGACACCGAGGTCGCCGATTGGCTCGACCAGCTCCGGTCCGGTGCCGCGACCATGGGGCCGGAATCTGCCCCGCGCACGCTGCCGGAGAACGGCAGCGGTGTCGATCCGCTCGGTCGTTTCGCGTTACAGCGCATCGAACTGGATGCCGAGGAAACCCGGGTGCTCATCGATACGGCTCGCGCACACGGCCTTTCGGTCAACAGCCTGCTCGGCGGCGCGGGCCTGATCGCATTCCGCTCGCAGCTCGAGCCATCTACCGGACCGCTGCCGATGTTCTGCGGGCATGCCGTTGATGTGCGGTCGGAGGTGGATCTGCCCGCGAGCACCATGCTCAACTGCGCCTCGGGCGTGGGTACCCCCGCGATGGTCTCGCACGATACGAGCCCGATCGAGGTCGCGCACCAGGTGGCGGCGGGTATGCGCGCCGCCCAGCAGGGGCGCGAAGCGGCGGTCTTCCTGCTCGCGGCGCAACGCGTACCGGACGAGCCGACCGCCGCGATCCTGTCCGCGGCACCGACCCTCGCCATCTCCAATATCGGTCGCCTGCCCGCACATTCGACCCCCGATGGCATCCGGATCATTCGCGACGATGTGTATGCGATGGGCCCCGGTATGCCACCCAAGCTGACCATATTCACGGTCGGCGAACGGCTCACGATTCAGGTCGAATACGACACCGCACACCACAGCCGAGCGCAGCTGGGCAAGATCGGTCTGGCGCTGATCGCCGCACTCCAGGGCATCGGCGGCGCATAGTCGGGTGTTATCCGGTCGGCGGCCGCCTGCTGCCGGTGAAACGAATGGTCCACTGTCGGGTCCACTTTCGTTGCTTCTTCGGCGGCCGCTCGGTCTTATCGGCGTCGGCATCCGCTTCGACCTCGTAGCGACGGATATAGGCGCCAGCGAACGCCTGCACCGTCGCGGTGACCGGAATCGCCAGCAGTGCACCGGTCGGCCCGAGGATCGCGGCACCCGCGATGACCGCGCCGAATGCGACGGCCGGATGCATATCCAACGTGGTCGCGGTGATTCTCGGCTGCAGGACATAGTTTTCGAACTGCTGGTACACCACAATGAAGCCCAGAATCCACAGCGCGCTGGATGGGTTGTGCACCAGCGCGACGAGCACCGGCAGCGCACCGGCGAGGTAGGTGCCGACGGTCGGGATGAACTGCGAGACAACGCCGACCCACAGTGCGAGCGCGAATGCGGACGGTACATCGAGCACGCGCAGTGCGACATAGTGCGCGATCGTGGAGCACAGTGCGAGCAGCGCGCGCGAATAGATGTAGCCGCCGGTCTTTTCGACGGCGATATCCCAGGCGCGCAATACATGTCGCTGGCGGCTCGGCGGCAGCAGTGAGCTGACCGCGTTGCGGAATCGCGGTCCGTCGGCGGCGAAGTAGTAGGTGAACAGCAGCACGCCGAGGGCCTGGAAGATGGCACCGATCGCAGCGGTGCCGACACCCCAGGCATTGCCGGCCAGTCCGACCAGATAGCGGTCGATGGTGGAACTCCACTCACCGAGATACTTCTGCATATCGGCGCTGGACAGATGGGTTTTGAAGGTGCGATTGACCCAGTCGATGGCCTGATCCGCATTATTGGGCGCGTTCTTGACCAATGTGGTGACCTGATCGATGAGCAGCGCGCCGAGCGTCCACACGAATGCGACGGTGGCCGCGGTCAGCAGCAGGAAGACCAACCCGGTCGCCAGCCCGCGCCGCACTCCGCGCGCGGCAAGCCAATTCACCGCGGGCTCGATGGCGAACGCCAGGAACAGCGAAACCAACAGAACCAGCAGAAATCCCTGCAACTTCTGCAGCACCCAGAAGCCGAATACGAGCCCGGCCACCGTCGCCGCGGCCAGCAGGAAGGCCCGCAACAGCCATGGCGGCGGCCCCGCCGTCACATCGGCGGTAACCACCGCCGTTTCGGCGGGCGGCGTTCGATCTTCATCCGCAGGCACACCGCCAAGCTACTGAACCGAACACGAATTCGCGCAACGACATGCGCGCGTCCGCCGTACGACTCGACTCGGCCGCGCGCACCAAATGTGCCCCCGAAGTGTCGGTATCAGATCGTCGACGCGTCGATCACGAACCGGTACCGCACATCACTGGCGACAACCCGGTCGTACGCGCCGTCGATCTCATCGGCCGAGATCAGTTCGATCTCCGCGCCGATCCCGTGATCGGCGCAGAAGTTCAGCATCTCCTGGGTCTGTGCGATGCCGCCGATCATCGAGCCCGCCAGCGCGCGACGGTACCCGGCGATGGTGAAAGGTCTGACGCTCATAGGGTTTTCGGGCATGCCGAGGATCACCAAGGTGCCGTCCAGTCTCAGCAGCCGCAGGTAGTTGTCGATCGGCAGGTCGGCCGAGACGGTATTGAGGATGAGGTCGAATCGGTTGCGCAGATCGCGGAAGGTCTGCTTGTCACCGGTCGCGTAGTAGTGCTGCGCGCCGAAGCGCTTGCCGTCGTCCTGCTTGCTCAGCGAATGGCTCAGCACGGTGACCTCGGCGCCCATTGCCGCGGCGATCTTCACCCCGACGTGTCCGAGTCCGCCCATGCCGATGATCGCGACCTGCTTGCCCGGTCCCGCGTGCCAGTGCCGCAGCGGGGAGAACACCGTGATACCCGCGCACAGCAACGGCGCCGCCACATCGAGTCCGATGCCCTCCGGAATGGACAGCACGAAGTTCTCGGTCACCACGACCTGGGTCGAGTAGCCGCCCATGGTGTGACCGCCGGGCTGAACGGACGGGTCCACCGGGGTGTTGTAGGTCATGGTGGCGCCGTTATCGCAGTACTGCTCTTCATTGGCCAGACATGGACCGCAGACGCCGCAGGAGTCGACCATGCATCCGACACCGACCCGGTCGCCGACCCGATACTTGGTCACCTCGGAGCCGACCGCGGCGACAATGCCCGCGATCTCATGGCCGGGGACACAGGGATACTTCGCCCTACCCCATTCGTCGCGGGCGGTGTGGATATCGGAGTGGCAGATGCCCGCGTACGCGACATCTATCAGCACATCGCGCGGTCCGAGCTCGCGCCGCTCGATGACGAGCCGCTCGAACGGCCCCTCGGGCGCGGACATCGCATACGCGGCAGCAACGCTCATGCGTACATGCCTACCGTCGCATGGCAGGTTTGCCAAACGCAGCGCCTGTTGGACATCTCCTGGCCACAATGGAACTGGTCAACGGCCCAGCCGGAGGCGGGAGACGATGGACGACGAACGGCACCGCGCGCCCGAGGGGCAGCGCGTCGGCGGCGGCGGGCGCGCGCTCGCGCTATTGTTCGCCGTCGTGCTCGCGGTCGCGGCCTTCTTCGGCTGCCGCGGTGAGTTGTCGGAATGGACCTGGCCGTCCGGCGCGGACGACTCCGCATCCGCCCTGCTCGAACCGCTGCCACCGCTGGATCCGACAGCGGTCGCGCAGGCCGTGCAACCGGCACTGGTGAATATCAGCACCTCCTCGCGCCCGTTCGGGCTCGGTGCGGCCGGATCCGGAATCGTGCTCACCACCGACGGCCAGGTGCTGACCAGCCATCACGTGGTGAAGGGCGCCGATACGGTGACCGTCACCGATGTCGGCAACGGCACCGTCTACGACGCGAGGGTGCTCGGCTACGACTCCAGCGCGGATATCGCGCTGCTGGAACTGTCGGGCGCGGCCGACCTGATGATCGCGCGCGTCGGCAACTCCGCCGAGCTGCGCATACACGAGCAGGTGCTGGCCATTGGAAATGCCGGCGGCACCGGCGGCACCCCGACCTCGGTTCAGGGCGATATCACCGATCTGAGCAGCACGATCGTCGCGCTCAACACCTCGGATCTGACCCGCAAGTCGCTGACCGGAATGGTCGAGATCGCCGCGCCCGTCACTGCGGGACAGTCCGGTGGTGCACTCGCCGATCCCGGTGGCACGGTGGTCGGCGTCATCACCGCCGCATCGGGGGAGACCGCGCGTGAGGTCGGACGCACACCGAACGGCTATGCGGTGCCGATCGATACGGCCATGCGGGTGGTGTCCCAGATTCGTTCCGGTTCGCCCACCGAGACGGTGCACATCGGGCCGACGGCGACGCTCGGCGTGCTCATCTCGGATGCGAAACCCAGTGGGGCAAGGGTCGATGTCGCGCTGTACGGCTTACCGGCATATGCGGCAGGACTCATCGACGGGGATGTGATCACCTCGATCGACGGCCGTGCCATCACCAATGCGAAGGCGTTGCGGGCCGCCATCAATGTGCACAAGCCGGATGACACCGTGTTGCTCGGCGTCACCGGTGTGGGTGGTGCGCAGCGGACGGTCAGCGTGGTGCTCGCGCTGGGCACACCGAACTGACCTCGCCTAGACCAGCGACAGCCAGTAATCCTGGAACTTGAGGAAGACCAGCAGCAGCACCACCGCGTAGAACAGCGCCACAAAAGTCCAGCGCCATTCGACAACCACCCGGAGCGGGCCGCGTGAACTACCCCACACCTGTTCGGTCGCCACCGCCAGCAGCGGGGTGATGATCGCCCACACCACCATGCAGTACGGGCACAGCGCACCGATCCGGTACAGGCTCTGGAAGATCAGCCAGCAGATGAAGATCGTGCCGAGCACGGTCCCCACCCACAGCCCGCCCCAGATCCAGCGCGGAAAGCGCACCCCGGAGACGGCGAGTACCGCGAGGGTGACCACCACCGAGAAGCCGACGATGCCGATGATCGGATTGGGGAATCCGAACCGGGCGGCCTGCTCGGTGGTCATCACATTCCCGCAGGACAGGACCGGATTGATGCTGCACGAGGGGGTGTAGCCGGGATCGGTGAACAGCTTGAACCGCTCGATGGTCAGCGTGACCGAGGCGAGCCAGCCGGCCAGCCCGCCGATCAGCAGTACCCAGGCGGATCTGGCGGAGGTGTCGTTCACTGGCCGGCTGCGGCGGCGATCACCGGTGCGAGGCCGCCGGAGTTCATCAGCTCTTGGCCGGACTGGATCTGCTTGCCATTGACGAAGACCGACGGGGTCGACTGGATTCCGCTCTTCATCACATCGTTGGTCTTTGCCTCGATGTACTTGTTGTAGCTGTTGTCCTTGATGCACTGCGCCACCGACGCATCGGTGTAGCCAGCGCCCGTCGCGATCTCGATCAGCTGATCGTCGGTCAGACCGGTGCTGCCCTCGGCGGGCTGCTTCTCGAACATGGTGGTCAGCCAGCCGAGGTACTTCGACGGATCCGTCTGGGCGACACAGTAGGACGCATTGGCCGCGCGCGAGGAGTACTTGGTGGTGGAGGCCTTGTCGAGGAAGGAGATCACGTTGTACTCGACGACGGCGGTGCCTTTGTCGACGGCGTCCTTGATCACCTGAGAATTGGCCGCCTCGAAGGCCTTGCAGGCCGGGCACTGCAGATCGGCGACGACGCGGATGGTGACCTTCGCATCCGGCTTGCCGATGCGGATCGCGCCGTTATCGGTGATCGTCGCGGTGCCGCCGTTGAGCAGTTGGGCGGCGGTGGCTGCGATGGACGGGGTGGCGCCCAAATCGTTCTTCTTGGAGTTCTTCACCGCGATACCGATGCCGATCGCGGCGATGAGCCCGATCAGCACGACGGCCACACCCACCTGGATGAGGATCTTGCGGTTGCGGTCGGCGCGCTCCGCCGCCAAGAGCGGATTCTTCTTACCACCCGGTTTATTGCTCACCGTGCGTTCACCACGCCTTTCGCTTGCCTGCCGGTTCTCTGCCGCCACGATGGTAGATCCGGAACTCACCCAAAGCGTGGACGGGCACGGCCCACATCATCCGTGGTCAACCTGAGAGGAACCTTGGCCCTGGCAGAACGGGTGCTCAGGCCTGTTCGAGGCGCAGCTGCTGCTCCTGGACATCGAATAGCGCCGGCGGCCAGTCGAGCTTGAGCCGGTCCAGTGCATCGATGAGCAATTCGGTGACCGCGAGGCGGGAGAACCATTTGCGGTCGGCCGGGATGACGTGCCAGGGGGCGTAGTCGGTCGAGGTGCGGTCCAGCATCACCTGGTAGGCCTCTTGGTAGGCGGGCCAGTAGCCGCGCTCATCGATATCGGCGGGGTTGAACTTCCAGTACTTGTCCGGTCGCTCCAGGCGTTCGCGCAGCCGCTCCTTCTGCTCGTCGAGGGAGACGAACATGGCGACCTTGACCAGCGTGGTGCCCTCGTCGAGCAGTTCCCGCTCGAAGGCGTTGATCTCGTCGTAGCGCGGCTCCCAGACCTCCGGCGGCACCAGGTTGTGCACCCGTACGACCAGCACGTCCTCATAGTGCGAGCGGTCGAAGACGCCGAGCTGTCCGCCGCGCGGCAGTGCCTTGCGGATGCGCCAGAGGTAGTGGTGGCGCTTCTCTTCCTCGGTCGGCACCCCGAATGAGGCATGGTCGACGCCCTGGGGATCCACCGAACCGATGACATGGCGGACGATGCCGCCCTTGCCCGCGGTATCCATGCCCTGCAATACGAGCAGCACACTGCGGGTATCGCCGGAACGGCCGCTGGCGTAGAGCTTTTCCTGCAGATCCCCCAGCACGGCGGTGCGTTCGGTCAGCAGTTCCAGGCCCTGTGCCTTATCGCCCTGGTATCCGGGCGTGCCGGAGGTGTCGAGATCAGCGATGCGTAAACCGTCGGCTCGCAGGGCCTCGATGGGCGGCAGCGACCATTTCTTCGCCATTCGAATATCGTATGGCGCGCTCAGCGGATCTGGGCCAAGCGAAGCAATTGGTCGGCGAATTCCTCGTCGGTGACCGGGGCCAGGGCCAGATCGTGCGAGGTGGTGAGCAGATAGCGTCCGTCGCCGGTGAAGTCGAGCCAGCTGCGGTGGCGAGTGGGCGGCGACATCGGGTTCTCGGGTTCCACGGTCACGGTGATGAATCCGCGACCGTCCACCGGTTTTCGCAGGGTCTGGCGGAATCGGGCGGCGCGGCGATGGCCGTTGCTCGCGGCCGCGTCGCCGTCGGAGTTCAGCACCGCGTCCTGCGGTTCCCGCATCGGTGCCAGCTTGCCGGGCTCGGCCGAGCCGATGATCTCGATGAGCTGTTTGCCCAGGCTGCGGGCGTGGCACATGCGCACCGTCACCTTGTCGATATCGGCGATCAGGATGCCCGCGTGATTGTGCACCACCGCGGCGAACACCAGGATCCGCTTGCCGCCCGATTCACCGGAGATGGTGATCGTGGTGGCATCGGTGCGCGCGCACAGCATCAGCGCGGCGGCCAGATCCGCGTCGGCCTGGCGGGCGAAGCGCTGATGCAGGCGCAGGGCGGTGTGCTCGGATTCGGTGCGGACCGTGGCGGCGGGCGCCAGATTGACCGGATAGGGACGGCGGTCGAGGCTCGTTTCGCTTTCCCAGACGTGCGTGAACTCGTCCGGGGTGAATATCCACTTCACCGTGCGCCGCCCCCACCGCCGGGGTTCGGCCGCGCGATCTGTGGACCGTTTGGTGGTGGGGTGAACCGGGGGACACGATCGCCGGAGGCGGGCATGGTCGGGCTGTAGACATAGGTCATCGTGTCCTGGACATCGGCCTGCGCCGTAGCAGCGGCCATGTCGTGGTCCATCCTGCGTTGTCCGCCGTGAATGGCTTCGGCGGCCGGATCTTCCAGTGCACGATACTGCGACGGCGGCGCAATCGCCGATCGGATGGCCTGTGCCGCATCGGAATTGAGTTCCATCAGGCGCTGCACCGCGCGGCAGACGTCATGGGTCTCGGTGCCAGCGCGGACGAATTCGCGGGTGGCGCGCAGAGCGGCGTCGGCCGAACGGCCGGTCCAGTGCGCGAATTCACGGTTGGTCGCATCGGAAAAGGCTTGAAACGCCTCGGCGACCGCGGTGGCATTGGCGCGCCAGGCATCGGCGATCCGGCCGAGCGCGACGGGATCGATGACCTCGTGCACCAGATCCCAGATCTCCTGATGGGTATAGGCGCCGAACAGTTCGCGCTCGGGCGCGTAGGCGGGATCGGCTCCGCCGCTTGCCGATCCGGCGGAGTCGGCGAGGGCGCGCTGCCGGGCCCGGATGGCGTCGGCGGTGGCCTTGGTTGCGGAATCTGCCATGGCTCAGTGACTTCCGTCGCGGACCTGATCGCCCGACTCCAGGTAGTCGGTGATCAGTTGCAGTGCGGCGCGATTGGCGGCCTCGGCATCCTCGAATCGCTTGCCCGCGGCCAGATAGGCGGCCTTGTACAGCAGGGCGGTTTCCAGGAATGCGGTAATGGTGTCGAGGAATTGGGTGCCTTTGTCGGCGAAACCCCTTGCCAGACCGCGTCCGGTCGGTAGGTCGGGAAAGCCGTTGACTTCGGTCACGAAATGTCCGTTGGCAGTGGCTTTTTGCAGATCGTCGACGAGTTTGTCGCATGCGGCGGCGAGGTTTTCGGCGACATCGGCCGCCAATTCGAAGGGTTCGCCGCCGCTGGTCCCGGTGGCGGCGGCGTATAACTGTCTGGCCATCCGCTGCCCGGTATCAGGTACCGCCATCTGGGTCGCCCCCTTCGCTCGGTCCACCCACCGCACTCGGTCGGCACTTTACCGCTCGGTAGGGACCGGTGTACCGGGCTTGGCCCCGGCCGCGCGCCATTGTGATGTGGCGCACGATCTCCAATTACCCCGCCCCGCCACGGTATCGGCCGCACGGGCCGCGAGGTGGTCCACCCACCCGTCCACGGAGTCGGCGACGACTACGCGGACGAGTGGCGTTCATGGTGGGGTGTGCCAGGCTCACATGCGCTCGACCTCGATGGTCATCCCCGCCGTCCGCAACCGATCGGTGAGCGCATCGCCCATTGCCGCAGCGGGGGTGAGGATGCCAGCCAACTCGGACAGCTTCGCACCATCGAAGGCCAGGCACAGTCCGGCCTGGCCGAGCATTACCGCGGTTGCCTGGTATCCGGGATCGCCGGTGCCGGAGAAGGTGGCGACATATTTCGCGCCCGAGGAAGTACGCGCGTAGGTCTTCATCGTGAACCACCCACTGGTGCGCGCCTGCTCGCTCGGCCCGGTGCCCGGCTTCGGCACGATTCGGTCGAGCAGCTTGCGCCCCACCGCGACTCGCGACAGCACCGCGCCCGCGGCCATCGTCGCGACAATGCCGCCCGCCATTCCGGCGGCCACCAGCGGCGCGGTGGCCGACTTGCCCGCATTCATCACCTCGCGGTAGCGGAAGTTCTTGCCGTAGACCCAGCCGAGCAGGCCATTGGTGCGACGCACGATCTTGGTGTTGTGCGCAGCCATGACGAAGGTGCCGACCCAGCCGTCCAGACTGGGATCGATGGTGCTCGCGCGCTGCAGCGCCTGATCGGTCTGGCGGCCCACATCGGGTTCCATCGACTTGTCCGGACTCAGCGAGTACGGGTGGCTCATTACCGAACCCTTCGACGGGTCGGCGGCGATGGCCTCCATCATGGCTCGGCCCGAGTCGATGGTGCCGCCGCTGACCCCGCCCTTCAGCGATGCGATCAGGGTGGTGTCCTCGAGCTCGCCGGTGTTGTCCGCGACCGTGCGCCGGTACAGCTGGTACACGCTCAGATCGGAGGGAATCGAGTCGTAGCCACAGGAATTCACGATCTTCGCACCCGTTTCCACGGCCTGCTCGTGGTACTTGTCGATTGCGTCGCGGATGAACAGTGGCTCACCGGTGAGGTCGGCGTAGTGGGTACCGGCCTTGGCACATGCGGCCACCAGCGGCAGGCCGTAGCGCAGGTACGGGCCGACGGTGGTCACCACGACGGTGGTCCGTGCGGCCAATGCGTCGAGTGCGGCCTGATCGGTCGAATCCGCAACGACCAGACCCCAATTCGCCGCGGCCGGGCCGAGTTCATCACGGACGGTGGTCAATTTGTCGAGCGAGCGCCCCGCCAGCGCGATGCGCGCCTCGGCGGGCGCCGCGCCGAGCAGATACTGTGCGGTGAGCTTGCCGACGAAACCTGTTGCGCCGAACAGCACTAGGTCGAATTCTCGGTTGTCTGTCATGGTCTTCCGTTCGATAGCTGCTGTCGTGGACCTTATTGCGCGCCGGAACCGCGCGCGGTGGACTTCTTCGCGCGCGGCCGCGGCTTTTTGGTCGGCGTCGGCCGATGCTCGACCAGCCATTCGCGGTGCGCCTTACCCAATTCGGTGACCGGCGGTTCGTCGTAGAGCCATTCGCGGGCGATCTTGTGCCAGTTCGCAGTGCATTCGAGCTGGCCGAGCATGCCGAAGGTGAGGAAGTCGGCGCGGCGCGAGAACAGGTGCTCCGGCGGCAGATTCTGCTGTTTCATTCCGGCGAACTCACTGGCCCGCGGATCCACCGCCAGCAGAAACGCACCGCTGGCCAGCTCCGGTGTGATGGTCAGCTCCTCATCGAGCAGACACCATTCCGAGGCCGCGAGCACATATTCCAGGCATTCCTCGGCCCCGATCTCCTCGGGCGAGTCGATCACACCGCGCTCGATCATCAACTGCCGCAGGTCTTCCGCGCGATCCTCGGCCGCCGCGCGCAGGCAGATCGTCTCGAATCGCACATGTTCGGGATCCATCCGATTGAACAAACCGAAGTCGAGGAAGCCGACCCGGCCGTCATCGGCCAGCAGCACATTTCCGGGATGCGGGTCGCCGCAGAACTCATTGAAGCCGAACAGTGAACCGACATAGAACCGGTAGATGATCTCGCCGATCCGATTGCGCTCGGCCGCGGGCAGCTGGCGGATCTCCTCGAATCCCTTGCCCGCCACATATTCACTGACCAGCACCCGCGTCGTGCTGAGTTCGGGCAGTGAGCGCGGCACCATGATGAACGGATGTCCGGCATAGAGCTCGGCGATCTGCGATTGGGTATCGGCCTCGGCGTGGTAGTCGAGTTCGCTCTCCATATTCAGCCGCAACTCGTCGAGTACGGCGGGGGTCACCCACGGCATCGCCGATTGCAGCACGCGCCGGAACATCGCCAGATTCTTCAGATCCGCGCGCACCGCGGCGTCGATGCCCGGATACTGCACCTTCACCGCGACCTGGCGTCCGTCGCGCAGTCGCCCGAGATACACCTGCCCGATGGAGGCCGCGGCAATGGGCTCCGGCTCGAATTCGGCGAAGACCGCGTCCAGCGGTTGGCCGAAATCCTCCTCGATCACCTGCCGCATCGATTCGAACGACACCGTCGGCGCCGCATTGCGCAGCACGGCCAGTCGCTTCTGGAAGCGCTCCCGATGACTCTCGGGCACCAGGTCGAGATCGAGTACCGACATCATCTGGCCCAGCTTCATGGCCACGCCCTTCATGGTCCCGAGGACCATGACGACCTGCTCGGTAGTGCGGATCATCGATTCCTCGGCCATCTTCGCGCGCACGGCCGCCGATCTGCCCCGCATCGATAGCCGCGTGCGCTGGGTTCGGATGACCGAACTGGCTGCCACCGCACCCAGTTTGGTGCCACGAGCAAGCCGAGAAGTCGGCACTTGCTTCGCCATCGAGGGACCTCCATTGGTGCCGACGCGAGGGCGGTGATGTGGGACACCCATGCACCGCTCGGGCTTCAGAGTAGCCAACGATGCGGCAATGTCGAGACCGCCGTCACCATTTCAGCTAGCGCCCCAGCTAGCGGTCTGTTAGCGGCTCGAAGTCGGGCAATTGATCAGGTCGGCGACCGCCAGCTAGCGGTCAGGCACCGGTCTGCGGCGGCTTGGGCAGGATGTGCGGCTGCGCGTTGAAGATCTCGCGGGAACCACCGGCGCGCGCCATTCCCTCGATGGCGCTCCAGGCCATCATGGTCAGGTAGTCGATGACCTCTTCGCGCGACATCGCCTTATCCGTTGTCCACCAGTGCGTAGCCAGCTGGATGCCGCCGACCAGCACATACGACCACAGCAGCGCACCTTCGGTCGCGAAGCCGTGCTCGGCGCTGCGATCGATGATGACCGTGGTGACGACGTCGGCGAAGAGCTTCTCGAATTCGGCGAGTGAGGACTGATCGGTCGAGCCGTTGCCCATGATGAACCGGTAGACCTCGGGGTCCTCGTCGACCGTGCCCACATAGGCGGCCAGCGCCGAACGCACCAGGTGGTACTCGTCGGCGTCGAGGCTGATCGCCTCGTACACCCGCGGCATCAGGGTGGTCTCGATGAATCGCTGCATGGTCGCGTGGACCAGGTCGTTCTTATCGGAGAAGTACCGATACAGCACGGTCTTGGAGACGCCGATCTCCGCGGCGATCTCGTCCATGCCCGCATTGCTGCCGCGCGTGCGGATAGCCGCGAGGGTGCCGTCGACCAGCTCTTCGCGGCGGTCGATCTTGTGCTGTCGCCATCGGCGCTTGCGACCGTCCGTCCGGCCGGTGCGCACCGCTGCCGGTCGTTCGGCGAGCTCGCCGACATCGACAAGGTCTTCGGTGGACAGCGTGACTCCCTCGGTTGTTCGGCATCCTGGAACCACCAGCTTAGGTCCAGGCAACGACCAACATGCGCGTTTGGGTAGTGGTTGCGACAGGTTGCACACAATCCGACCGTTCGGTGTCGGTTGCATGTCGCCTGCGATCGGGCCGGAGGTCAGTCGGCGACACGCAGCAGAATGGGTGTTATGGAGAGAGCTCCCGGCAACACAACAGCGCGAACGACGGGCGCGGAGGTGGTGGCGGCCGGACCGGCGCAATCGGCCGAAGACCGCACGTCGCGGGCAGCGGTGGGTGACGGGCGGGCCGGCGAAGGGCCCGGCTCCAATACCACGGTGCTCGACGCGCCAGCGCGGCCGACCAGTTTCGCGGCCTTCGTCGACGACGAGGGCAAGCGCCGCGACCTGTTCAAGATGAAGGCGCTGGCCACCGGTTTGTTGGCGTTCGCGACGGCGATCTATCTGTTCTGCCGGTGGCTGGAATCGCGCGGGTCGGGCGGCGATTGGGTCGGCTACCTGCGGGCCGCGTCCGAGGCGGGCATGGTCGGCGCACTCGCCGACTGGTTCGCGGTAACCGCGCTGTTCCGGCATCCGCTGGGCCTGCCGATCCCGCACACCGCGATCATCAAGAAGAAGAAGGATCAGCTCGGCGCCAGCCTCGGCTCCTTTGTCGGCTCGAATTTCCTTGCCCCGGACGTGGTTTCGGCGAAGGTGAATTCGGCGCAGATCTCCTGGCGGGTCGGGCGCTGGATGGCCGATCCCGGACATGCGGGTCGGGTGGCCCAGGAGAGTTCGACGATCCTGCGCGCGGTGGTCGGGGTGCTGCGGGACGAGGACGTCGAGCAGGTCATCGACAACACCATCGTCAAGCGGATCGCCGAACCGCTGTGGGGTCCGCCGATCGGCCGGGTGCTCGCCGAACTGCTGGCCGACAATCGGCAGCTGCCACTGCTGGACATGCTCGCCGAGCGCGCGCACCAGTGGGCGCTCAGCTCGCAGGAGACGATCGACCGGATCGTTTTGCGGGACGCGCCGCAATGGGCTCCGAAATTCGTAAACATTCTGCTTTCAGAAAAGATCTATCGGGAGTTGGTCGAGTTCACCTGGAAGGTGCGGGCCGATCCGGAACATGAGGTCCGGCTCGCGGCGAATCGGTTCCTCGAGGAATTCGCCTACGACCTGCAACACGACGACGCGATGATCAAAAAGGCCGAACGGATCAAGGCACAGATCATGGGTCGCGAGGAGATCACCGGAATGGCCGAGGCGACCTGGCGCGCGGCCAAGCGGCTGATCCTGGAATCGGCCGATGATCCCGACTCCACGCTGCGGCGCAAGGTGGCCGAGAACGTGCAGCAGCTCGGCGAGCGGTTGCGCGACGACGCCGAGATGCGGGCCAAAGTCGACGGGTGGATCGACCGCGGCGCGCGGTATCTGGTGGAAAACTATGCCGCGGAGATCACCACGCTGGTGACCGATACTGTTGCCCGGTGGGATGCCGAGGAGGCGAGCAAGAAGATCGAAGTGCAGGTCGGGCGAGATCTGCAATTCATTCGCATCAACGGCACGGTCGTGGGATCGCTGGCGGGGCTGGTGATCTACGCGATTTCTCAGGTGCTGTTCGGCGGCTGACCATAGCACGCCGAATGTTTGCTGGAAAGGTGCTAACAGGGTGCTTGCAATAGTTAGCACCCTGCTTTAGAATTGGAAACGTACAACCGCCAGAAGGTGAGTGATGGCAGACCAGCCCGAAGGTTCCGCCGAGTACACCGACGAATCGCAGGAGAGATCCAGCGGCGTCGGCGAAAAGGCGGCGCGTGTCGCGAATGCGGCGCACGACATCGGAGGTTTCATCAGGGCACAGCGAGAAGCCGCGCAAGTCTCGTTGCGTCAGCTCGCCACCCTGGCGGGAGTGAGCAATCCATACCTCAGCCAGATCGAGCGCGGATTGCGCAATCCGTCCGCCGAAGTACTCGCGCAGATCGCCAAGGCACTGCGGGTCTCTTCGGAGGTGTTGTACGTACGGGCTGGCTATCTCGAGCAGCGGCCGCACAGTCCGGTCCGGGATGCCCTGCTTGCCGATACGTGGATCAGCGAACGGCAGAAGCAGGTGCTGCTGGACATCTATGAATCGTTTCGCCGGGAAAACGGAGGAAGCGAACCAGGGGGGACTGAATGGGACAGCGACGTTCCGAGCACAACACCTACTCCGCCACGCCAGGAGAACGAAGAATGACCGAAAACTCGAGTATCAAGCCACTGTTCGCAACCGTCGGCGCCGGTGACGCGGTGTACACCGCGTTTGTCGACGCCGTCACCCAGGTGCGCGAGCGTGCTGCCACCGCCGATGTCAGCGGGCGGGTCGAAGAGGCCCGTGAGCGCTTCGCCAATGTGCCCGCCGATGTGCGTGCCCAGTTCGAGTCGCTGCGCGAGCGGCTGTCCGGGCTGCCCTCCGAGCTGCCGGAGGACCTGGCCGAACTGCGCGAGAAGTTCACCCCGGAGGAGCTGCGGGCGCTCGCCGAGAAGTACTACAACCAGGTCCTGGACCTGTACGCGGACCTGGCCGTGCGCGGCGAGGAGACCGTCGATCGGCTGCGCGCCAACCACCTGGTCGAGGATCAGATCGAGCGGGTCGAGACCCTCTACAAGGATGCGGCCACCCGCGCCGAGGATGCGCTCGCCAAGGTCAACGAGCTGATCGGCCGTCCGGCCAAGGACGAGGTCGAGGAAGAGGTCGAGGAAGCGGCCGCCCCGGTCGTCGAGGCCGAGGTCGTCGAGGTGACCACCGAGACCGAGCCCGCCACCGACGGTGTCGCCAAGAAGGCTCCGGCCAAGAAGGTCGCCGCCAAGAAGGCTCCGGCCAAGAAGGCGGCCCCCAAGAAGGCCTGACGCCCTTCGTATTCCGCCCCAACGGCCCCGCACACCCGGCGTGTGCGGGGCCGTTGCTTCTATGATGGGCTGGTGGACACAGCGCACGGATTGGCCAGCTGGATCTTGGACGGGCTGCGGCTCTTGGCGCTCGGCGCGACAATCTTCGCGCTGATCCACGCCATCCGCCAACGCCCCGACGCCTTCACAGCAGTGGACAAGCTGACAAAACCGATCTGGATAGCAATCCTCGGCGCAGCTCTCCTGTTCCTGCTCCTCTCCCTCAGCGTCACCAGCTTGCTCGCCTTGGTCTCCATCATCGCCACCGGCGTGTATCTGGCGGACGTGCGACCGAAGGTGGATGAGATTCAGCGCGGGCCGCGCTGGTAGGGGTGCCCCCGGCCCGGGGATGATCGGGCGTGTCCTCATCGTCGTGAGTGTTGTCTGCTCGAACGATGTCGCCGATGAGTGGATGGGATTCAGCGTGCGCTGCGCAGGTAGTGGCGCGCGTGGGGCGGGGCACTTCGGCTGGGTCGCAGGGAGTTGCTTATCGGGGTGATCAAGGGATGCGGCCGTCGTCCCCTCTGAATCAGCGTGACCGCCATGATTTGGGCCGGGTGCCCCTTGAATGGCCTTGGGCCGTTTGCTTGCTGGGGTGATTGCGAGGGTGCGGCCGTTGCATGGGTCATCATCGTGACCGGTGCCGATTTGGTCGATGCGGCTGAAGTTGGACGGGTTCGGCGCGTGCCGCGCCTGTTGTAGTCGAGTGCGGTCGGTCCCCTTAAGTGGCTGGTGCGCATCGGGAGATCGGGTGTGGCGGTTGCGCTCGCTTCTCGCCGTGACTGTCATCTCCCGGTTGATATGGCCGACGGATGAGATTCAGTGTGGGCTGTGCAGTGATGGTGCGTTTGGGGGTGGGGCGCCTCGCTCGAGTGGGCAGGGGCGTTGCTCGCTCGGTGACCGGGGTGTGACCGTTGCATCATCGTGAACGGCATCTATTTGCCGATGCGGCCGCAATTGGACGAGATTCAGTGCGGGCGCCGCGCTGTTGTAGCTGGTTCGATCGAGTGTCCTTGGGGCCAGAGGGAGTCGAGCCGGTGCTCGTTTGGGGGCGGTTGGGCGCGGCGGGCGGCTAGGAGCGCGGCGGTGTCCTTGGGGCCTTGGGGAGGTCGGGGAGCGAGCCGTTGCTCATTTCGCCGTTAGCGCGACGGTTATCTGCGTGGCTGATTGTGCGGTCGAGGTGGATGCGACTTGGCGTGGTCCGGGGGCTTTGGTCCTCGTGCGGTCGCTGTTTACGAGGTGTCAGAGGGGGAGGGTGTGCTCATAGGAGGCGGTCGGCGTGGTGGCTGCTCTGGGTGCGGTTGGGGAGGGCGGGCGATGTTTTCGTTACCTCGGGGGTCACTTTCTCCGTCATCTCGAGGGGTAGTTGGGAGCATGTGCGGTCGAGGGGAAGCGGGTCGACGTGGGCTGGCGGCTGTGTCCCGGGCAAGGCGAACGGCTGTGTCCTCGGTCGTCGAATGGGGGTGTTCTTTGTGCGGGGCGGAGGGGAGGGGGCGGTGCTCAGGGGCCGGTTGGGGTGGGGGTTGCTGGTCGGATGTGGGGTGGGGTGCGAGCGTGGGCGGCGGAACATCGG
This sequence comes from Nocardia sp. NPDC004278, assembly GCF_053602975.1. Lineage (NCBI taxonomy): Bacteria > Bacillati > Actinomycetota > Actinomycetes > Mycobacteriales > Nocardiaceae > Nocardia > Nocardia sp. NPDC004278. The sequence goes on along the minus strand of NZ_JBSGEQ010000004.1, from coordinate 110,245 downwards.
ATAACTTATGGTGCTTGCACTAGCTAGCACTCCGGGTTACTGTTTCTAACAGTTACACAAAGGAGTGTCCGATGCGTGCAATGGTGCCTGCCGATAGGGACTTCCCTGGTCAGGTCCGGGGGCTGGTCCGTACACACCGCGCCAACCTGCGGTCGCGTACCTATGCGATCGCGGCGCTGAACCCGCCGACGGCGCCGTACGAGGTCGTTCCCGTTGTCACTCGCGATGGTGCGCGGCTGCGAGTGCACGCCTACGGACCGGCCCATGCTCCGGCGATCGTGCTGGTGCACGGCTGGACCTGCGCCATCGAATACTGGAATGCGCAGATCAACGCGTTCGCCGGGGAATACCGCGTCATCGCCTATGACGTGCGCGGCCACGGCGAGAGCGAACTGGGTTCCAGTCCGCTGACCACCGATCTGCTCGCCGACGATCTGGCCGCCGTGCTCGATGCGACCCTGCACCCCGGCGAACGGGCCGTGCTGGTTGGCCACAGCCTGGGCGGCATGACGCTGCAGGCATGGGCCGGACGCTATCCCGACCGTGTCGCGAAGCAGGCCAGCGCGGTACTGCTGACCAATACCGCACCGGGGCAGCTGGTCGCCGAGACCACCGTCGTACCGCTGTTCAACACGCCGCTCCCGCTGCTGCACCTGCGAATCCCATTGCCGCACTTCATCGGCCGCCTCGGCCTGGGCGCACCGATCGTCTTCCCGCCGATCGCCCCCGTGAAGTGGGCCTTCACCCGGCAGATCATGAGCCCGCGCTCGGCCGGTGACGTGGTCGACTACAGCCTCGCCATCGTCCGCTCCTGCCCCGCCCGGGTACGTGCGGAATTCGGAATCCTGCTCGCCGAACTGGATCTCGGCGAATCCGCACGCGATCTCACTGTGCCGACAACGATCCTGGCAGGCGAGTTCGACGACATGACACCGCCGGTGCATTCAGAACGAATCGCCGAGATGCTCAGCGAAACCGGCAGTCTGGTCAAATACGAGGTCCTACCCCAGGGACACCTCGGCAATGCCGAGATGTTCGATCGCTTCAACGAGGAACTAGCCATGATCCTCGAGTCCGTCCACCAGCCCGCCGCAGCCGTCAGCTGAGCCACCTCATGCCCCTGCCCACCGGACGCCGCTGATCGAATGCCGCCTGCGGCGCGACCGCAGGCGGGCGACCACGCCAAAGCTGCGGGGGCAAGCCGCCGTCTGCTGCTCGGTCGACCGCCTGTGGTCGGGTGCCACTGTTCAAGTTCTGCTGCGGTGCAACATTAGACAGATGAGCACGCTGGAAGCTGTTGTCCAGCTGCCTGATTGCAGGCAGGTGAGCCCGCAGTCGCCAGCCAGCTCGACCGGCTGTCGCGTTGTCGAGCGCTTACTTGTCGAGGCGAATCATATGGTCGTCGGCGTATCGAGCCGATTCGGTGGGTCAGGAGAAGACGACGGTGCGGCGGCCGTGGACCAGGACTCGGCCCTCCAGGTGCCAGCGGAGGCCGCGGGCCAGGACCACTCGTTCGATATCGCGGCCCTGGCGGACCATATCGCGGACTTCGTCGGCGTGGTCGATGCGGATCACGTCCTGTTCGATGATCGGGCCCGCGTCGAGTTCGGCGGTGACGTAATGGCAGGTCGCGCCGATCAGCTTGACGCCGCGTGCGAAGGCCTGGTGATACGGGCGGGCGCCGACGAATGAGGGCAGGAAGCTGTGGTGGATATTGATCGCCTTGCCCGCCCAGTGTTCGCAGAGTTCGGCGGGCAGCACCTGCATGAAGCGGGCCAAGACGACGGCGTGCGGGTCGTGGGCGTCGACCAGGGCGCGGACCTCGTCGAAGGCGGGGCCGCGTTCGGCCGGATCTTTGGGGAAGGGCACGTGGTGGAACTTGACGCCGTGTGCTTCGGTCATACCGGCGAGATCCGGGTGGTTGCCGATCACCGCTTCGATGGTGGCGGGCAGTTCGCCGCTGGTGGCGCGGCCGAGCAGGTCGTGCAGGCAGTGGCCGTCCTTGCTGACCAGCAGAACGGCGCGGCGGCGTGCACCGGAGTCGAGCAGCTGCCACTCCGTCTCCGGGCCGAAGTCGGCCGCCACGCCCGCGAATCGGTCACGCAGTTCCGCAATGCCGAACGGCACCGTCGACGCCTTGATCGCCTGACGGGTGAAGAACCAGCCGGTATCGGCGGCGGCATCCCGCGGCGCTCCCTGGCCGACACGAGCTGCTGCCTCCGGGCCGGACGCTCCCGGCACGGAGTGATAACCGGCCTCCACAATGGACCCGCCGAATTCGGCGATGAACGAGGTGATCCTCGCAATGATGCCGGGACGGTCCGGGCAGCCGAGGGTGAGCACGAAGCGGCGGTCGTCCAGAGCGGGTGGAGCGGAACTCATGGCCTCATCCTCCCAGGTCGCCCAGGACGCCCGCGCAACAGGTTTGCTCGCGCGGTGCTCGCCGACGCCGGATAATGAACCTGAGTGGCCCGCGTACCGCTCGAGGGCCCGATGTGAGGATGCGGCCGTGACGCGTGTGAAGTTCGTCCGACAGCTCGATGGCCTGACCTACGAATTCGTCCGCGAAGGCTGGGCCTACGGCCACCCCTCCTACAAACAAGTCGACCACGACCTCTGGTGCCGCCGCCTCCCCGACTTCGGCTGGTCCATCTGCACCGACTCCGGCGAAGTCCTCAGCCGCCCCTTCGACAACCCCGGCCAAGGCCCCCTACCTCCCGAAGGCACCTGGGTCTCCCGCAAACACGAACGCTCCTACATCTACACCATGCTCCACCACGACTAACCCTCCAAATGCACTCCCCAGCCCCACTCTCAACGTTGCCCCACCACCACGTGACGATCTTGAACCAGGCACCCGAGCCCCGCCGCCGCAGTCGCGAGCCGAGCTGGCTTCGTCGAGAATGCACTGACGCAGTGTCGCTCTCGACATTTGCCTGCGTGATCGCATGGTGATCTTGAACTAGGTATGCGAGAGGTGTCGCTCTTGGCGGTTGCCTGCATCAGCGCATTCTGATCATGAAACATCGCTTGGGGTGATGGAGTGGGGGGAGGGGGTGAAGCTGGGGTGCTGGAGTTGATTGCGATTGCGGGACCTGGTCGTTGCTGTTACAGGTCGTAAAATGGTTCGGCGTAGTGGAATTCGCCGGTGATCTGGGGGTCGTAGGCGGAGAGGGGGCGGATCTGGAAGTGGGAGATCCAGGAGGGGGTGTCGGGGGTGATGCTGAGGCGGGCGGCGGGGACGAATCCGAATTGGGGGTAGAAGTCGAGGCTGCCGAGTAGGCCGATGAGGGGTTCATCGAGGGCGTCCGCGGCGCCGAGGGCGGCGTGCATCATGGCCGCGCCTACGCCATGGCCCTGATGTTCGGCTAGGACGCCGATGGGGCCGAGTGCGAGCACCGGGAACGGGCCTACACCGGCGCGGGTGAGGCAGACGTGGCCGATTACGGCATCGTGTTCCACCGCGACCATCGAGAGGGTGGGGATCCAGCCGGAATCGCTGCGCAGCCGAGCGACGAGATCGACTTCGGGTGGATCGGCCACATCGGCGAGTTCACCTGTGAGTTCGGCCATTTCCCGCCGATCGGTATCGCCATTCGCGTAATGCGGTCCGAAGGCGCTGCGGTGGACGGCCGCGATCGCGGTGGCATCGTCGGCACGTTCGCGACGGATCAGCACGGTGTCGTCTCCTCCTGAACGAAATTGGGCCATCCGCAGCTGTCGGTAGGGCAGTCGCAGCGGCTCCACCGACATTATCGAGTGTGCGCGATGCATCCGAGGCGCGCAATGGAATTCGCCACCGGTATGCCAGACTCTCACCCTGTGGCAAATTCCGCGTCGCTTACCAGGGCCGAAGTGGCCGCCATGATCGACCACACGTTACTGGCGCCGGAGGCGACGGACGCCGATGTGGACGCGTTGGTCGCGCAGGCACGCGAACTCGGCGTGTACGCGATCTGCATATCGCCGTCTATGTTGCCGGTGCGCGCCCCCGGGTTGGTGGTCGCGACCGTCGCCGGATTCCCATCGGGGAAACACCATTCGCTGATCAAGGGTGCCGAGGCGCGCCTCGCCGTCGAACAGGGCGCGGCCGAGGTCGATATGGTGATCGACGTCGGTGCCGCGCTCGCAGGCGATTACACCGCGGTGCTCTCCGACATCGTGACGGTGCGTGAGGCCGTGGGTGACCGTGCGGTACTCAAGGTGATCATCGAATCGGCGGCGCTGCCCGACGCCGCGATCGTCGAGGTATGCCGGGTCGCCGAGCGCGCCGGTGCCGATTTTGTGAAGACCTCCACAGGATTTCACCCGGCCGGTGGGGCGAGCGTGCACGCGGTTCGGTTGATGGCCGAGACGGTCGGCGGGCGGCTCGGCGTGAAGGCCAGCGGCGGCATCCGCACCTCCGAGGCCGCCGCGGAGCTGATCGCCGCGGGTGCCACGCGACTCGGTCTCTCGAAATCCGGTGCGGTGCTCGACGGTTTCCGGGACTGATCCGAAGCTCGCTCGCCCGATCCGTCGATACCGCGTGCACCTTTCGCCCCAAACATGGTGGTAGTCGCCGAATCGGGCAGGAATGCGCACGTGCAGTCGGCGGGTGCGGTTGTGTGTTGGGTGCTCCGACATCGCAGTGATCGCTCGATCGGGCAGGGATGTGCACGTCGCGCGTAGTTGGTGAATGGGGTTGTGGTGTTGGGTGGTCCGACATGGCAGTGGTTGCTGGGTCGGGCTGGGATGTGCACGTCGCGCGTAGTTGGTGAATGGGGTTGTGGTGTTGGGTGGTCCGACATGGCAGAAGTCGCTGGATCGGACAAAACGGTGCACGTTGAGCACGGTCCGCGAATTCGGTTGTCTGTCAGGCGGTCACCCATTCGGACATGACGTCGGCCAGCGCCTCAGCTCCGGGGTGGCGCTCTTCGGGTCGGCCGATCCGGCGAGAAGGTGCGGCGAGGTGGTGTCCGCGACCAGTTCCGCGACGCGGGCTGGGGGCGCGCAGTTCCCCGGAGTGTTCCCTGCCAGGCTCATTCGCGAACATCAATGGCACCTCGTGACCGAGCTGCTCGGAGAGCGGGAATCCGGCGCGGCAGTGTTCGGGCCTGGTGAACTCCGTAGGGGACGAACGGCATTGCTGTCCGGATACCTCAGCAGCTGACGTTATTGCCCTGGGCGGCGGGGAGTTCGGTGCGACCGCCGGCCAACTTCACCGCGATGCCGTTATCGGTGACCTTGATCTCGGTGGCCTTCATGCCGAGCGGGTAGCTCTGCAGACTCTGCGTGAAGACACCGACGATGCCCGACACCAGATCGGTCGGCAGTCCGATGCCGAGCAGTGCCGCCGACATTGTCTCGATCTCCACGGCGCCATTCTTCACCTGCGGCTTTACCTGCAACTGCGCGATCCCGCCGAGCACATCCAGGGTCAGCATCCCGGTCGATGCGGAGGACGACACGCCGCTGACCAAGCCGCCGAGGGTCTCCCGGATGCCGTCGTTGCCCCAGGTGACATCGGCCGAGGAGCTGCCGATCGTGCCGCCGGTACGGCCGCTATCGGTGATCTCGAGATCGTTGAACCTGGCATGTACCACCATGCCGACGGCGGGGCCGAATTTGGTGTCGGCGCTGTCCACCTTCACCTGGCCGACCTTGCCGTCGATCCAGGTGATCAGCATCGGTTTGGGGCCGAAGCTCACATCGATCTTCGAGCCCATATCCTTCTCGAATTGCGTGCTGATGCAACGCGAAACTTGATGTCTGGCATACGCCTCCCCGCCGACCAGCACGGTAGCGAGCAGAATCGCGACCACGACTAGGGCGATCACCAGGGCACGCCGGTTCACCTTCAGGGTGGATGGGCTCTTCATACTCATGCGCTCGATTCTTCCGGACTTTTCTGAGCTCGCTCTGTGGGCGCGGTGAGGGGTTCGATTGTGACATGTGACACAAGATTCGGGCGTAGCCTGGTCGATATGGCTGGCGACGCGGCGGGCCGCTCCCTCGATTCCGCCGAGCACGGGTGGCGTGTGCTGCGGCGATTGGCCGGGCGCCACGCGGGGTTCTTCACCACCAGACAGGTCTTGCGCACCGGATGTGAGGCGCGAGTGCGCGCCGGACTCGGCGACGGATCGGTGACGCGGGCCGGGGTGGGGCTATTGCGCCTGACCGATTGGCCGGCTGGCCCGCTCGATGAATACGCCATGTGGGCCGCCTGGTTCGACGGTGCCGCCGCGGTATCCCATCAGAGCGCGGCGGATCTGCATGGACTCGGGCGACTACGTCCGCGATTTCTGCACCTATCGGTCGGCGCGGGCCGACCCCCGGTTACGCCCAGGCTGGTGGTGCTGCGGCGCGCACTGGTCCCCGCCGATCTCGAATCCGCGGGTCCGTTTCTGGTGACGACACCCGTGCGCACGGTGCTCGATCTGGCCGAGGCCGATATCGGACAGTCCGCGCTGGACGAGGTGGTCGGCGACGCGGTCGCCATCCGCCGTTGTGATATCGACGAAATCCGTTCCGCGAGTGTGCGTCTGCCGCCCCGGGCGGCGGCCCGGGTGCGCCGTGCCCTCACCGGCGTGTGATCGATGCGGTGCGTGCCCGGCCGGTATTTCGGTGCGCGATCAATTTGGGGCGACCGTGGACCACGGCACGGAGAGTACGCAGTCGCGCATGCGGCGGCGATAGCTGCGCACCGGGAAGCCCTCTTGGCGCAGGTATTCAGCGGCGGTGCGCCAGCGGACTCGTGGGCCGAACGGTGCCAGTGGTGCGGCCCGCGCCCAGGCGCGGTCGGCGGCGGTCAACAGTGCGTGGACCGGTTCGCCGGGGATATTGCGGTGGATCAAGGCCTTTGGCAGGCGCTCGGCGATATCGGACGGGCGCTCGACGGTGAAGGGGTCCCAGGCCAGGGTCAGCGACAGCGGTCCGGTGCGGTCGAGCAGCACCCATGCGCAGCGTCGGCCCAGCTCATCGCAGGTACCGTCGACGAGCAAACCGTCCGCGGCAAGGCCGGACAGGATGGTGGCCCACGCATCGGGCACGGCCGCTTCCGGATATTGCCGCAGCACATTGAACGCGCGCACCAGATGCGGTCGCAGACCGGCCAATTCGAAGCCGCCGCGGGCGAAGGTGACGCCGTCGCGGCCGGGCACCACCCGTTCCGGATCGATCTCCAGCCCGACCACCCGCACATCGGGGTGGACCGTGCGTAGTCGGGCCGCCAACTCCAGCGTGGTCCAAGGACTCGCGCCGTAGCCGAGGTCGATGACCAGGGGATCGGCGGCCGCGCGCAGGCGCGTGGCGATCAGCTCGTCGTGGATCAGCCAGCGGTCGCTGCGTCGAAGTCGGTTGACACCAGTGGTGCCCCTGGTGATGGTGCCGACCGGTTTCAATGGGTCGGGTTTTGCTCTTCCAGCCACTTCACGGTCTGTTCGGCCTCGCCGCGGAACAGGTCGACCAGGTTCACCAGCATCAGCTGTTCGAGCCGCGGGCCGACCATCGGTATGAACACCTTGGCCTCGGAGGAGAACCGCACGGTGCAGCCGGTGTCGGTGGGGAACAGCCGAATCGTGCCGCCGAGGCTGCCCGGCCCGGCCGGAATGGAGGCCGAGAACTTGCCGACGGACTCGTTCTCGTCGAACGGTCCCCAGCTCTCCTTGCGGGTGATGACCATGTCCTTGCGCACCACCGCCTGCGCGATCTCCGGCAGCATCTCGCGCGGCAGGATGTGGTTGAACACGACATCGATGCCGGAGTCGCTGACCTCGAGGCTGGCGATCTCGTTGCCCGGCGAGTACTTCGACAGCTCCGCGCACCGGTCTTCCCAGTACTCACGGGTCGACATCGCCGCGTACAGCTCTTTTGTGGTGTGCAGCGGATAGCGGGCTGAATAGTCCAGTCGGCGAGCCATGAGCGTCTACGTTACCGGCAGCGCTTGCCGCCCCATCGCCCGGCGCTGACTGTGGGGCTTGGCTACAAACCCCACACCGGCGGCATGCGGAATCGCCACATCGTCCGGCCAGACTTGTGGGATGAATGGCACGTGGGCGGCGTGGGGCGCGGTGATACTGGCGTCGATGGCCGCACTACCGCTCGCCGGTTGGGTCGCGTGGTGGCTGGCGCGGCGTCGCGGCGAATGGCGCACCGCCCTCGCCGAGGTGGGCATGGTGGTCGGCACCGCGCCGTGGCTGTGGATGCTCCTCACCCCGGCGGGCAGCGGCCGCTCGCTGAATCCGGTGCCGCTGCGCGATCTGACCGATCAGCTGCGCGACGACCGAATCATCGAGCAGCTCGGCGGAAACCTATTGGTATTCGCCGCCCTCGGCTCGCTACTGCCCCTGCGGTGGGCGTGGTTCGCCGACCCGTGGCGACTGCTGCTGGTCGGCGCATGCCTGTCGAGCGCGGTGGAGATGCTGCAGTTCGCCTTGGGCATCGGCCGTCACTCGTCGGTCGACGATGTCCTCGTCAACGCCATCGGAGCACTGCTCGCCGGACTCGCATCATTCCGCTGGTGGGTGTCAGCCCCTGACGCGCTCGGCCCTGAGGCGAGCTCGTCAGACCAAGCTCGCGACTAGCACACCGTTATGGGTAGCGCGGCGGTCCGGCGTCGAACTCAGTGCTGGGTGAGCCAGTTGTTGGTGGACTCGTCCTTGGATGCGAGCGGTTCGGGACGCGCTCGGCCTTGGCGGTGGGTTCGTCGGACGAAGCTTGGGGTGAGCGCGCTGTTATTGGTGGCGCGGCGGTGCAGTGTCGAACTCAGTGCTGGGTGAGCCAGTTGTTGGTGGACTCGTCCTTGGATGCGAGCGGTTCGGGACGCGCTCGGCCTTGGCGGTGGGTTCGTCGGACGAAGCTTGGGGTGAGCGCGCTGTTATTGGTGGCGCGGCGGTGCAGTGTCGAACTCAGTGCTGGGTGAGCCAGTTGTTGGTGAACTCTTCCTCGGATGCGAGCAGTTCGGTCAGCCGCTCGGCGATCGCGGCCTCGATCTTGCCGCCGAACAGCGGGACCTTCACCTCGATGGTGCCGTCGGTCTGAGCTACCGACCCGGAGCCGTCGGCCGAGAGGGTGATGGTCCCGCGGACTTCGGCGGGCGCACCCTCGACGCGTGCGGTGAAGGTGGCCGAATCGGCGGTCCAGTTCTCGGTGCGCGGGATGATCAGATCGCCGGGGCGCACCGCGGTGATCGCGGGTGGCAGCAGTTCGGCGGAGATGGACTGCACCATCTCGACCTTGACCTGGTCGCCGCTGACGGTGACCGAATCGAGCCGGGCATTGTCGCCGCCCACCTCGGCGACGCGGTGCTTCCAGTACTGCTCATCGGCGAAGGCCGCGCGCACGACGGCGACCGGATACGAGTAGCGGGCCGTGTACGCCAGCGGTGTAGCCATGGTCGAACAGGCTACCGTCTGGAGCGTGCGAACTTCACGGGTGGTGTCGTCGGATCAACTGCGCGAGCTGCTGACCGATAGCGGTGCGCGGATGCGCGAATCGGTCCGGCTGGCCGAGCTGACCACGCTGCGGGTCGGCGGTCCGGCGACGGTCGCCGAGTGCGCGACAACCGAAGCGCTGGTCGAGACGGTGCGCGCGCTGGACGCGACGGGCATTCCGCTGCTGCTGCTCGCCGGCGGCTCCAACCTGCTGATCGGCGACGACGGTTTCGACGGCGTCGTGGTTCGGGTGGCCAACGACGGCGTCGAGATCGATGCGGACGGCGTCCGTGTAGAGGCGGGCGCGAACTGGGACACCGTGGTCGCGGCCACGGTCGAGGCCGGGCTCGGCGGGCTCGAGTGTCTGTCGGGCATTCCCGGCTCGGCCGGTGCGACGCCGGTACAGAATGTCGGGGCCTACGGTGTCGAGGTCGAGAGTCTGCTGCGCCGGGTGCGGCTGCTGGATCGCGCGAGTGGTGAGATCCGCTGGGTCGACCCGTCCGAACTCGGCTTCGGCTACCGCACCAGCGCGCTCAAGCACCGCGATACCGCCGTGGTGCTCGCGGTGGAGTTCGCACTCAACCCCGACGGATCGAGCGCACCACTGCGCTACGGCGAACTCGCCAACGCGCTCGGCGCGACCAATAGTGACACCCGTCCCGCCGACCAGGTCCGATCCGCGGTGCTGAAGCTGCGGGCGGGCAAGGGCATGGTGCTAGACCCCGCCGATCACGACACCTGGAGCGCTGGCTCGTTCTTCACCAATCCGGTCATCGCGGACAACCGCGTCGCCGAAGTGAAGGCTGCCATCACCGCTCATGTGGGCAATGTCACTATCCCCACCTACCCCGCGCCCGATGGGGTGAAATTCTCCGCGGGCTGGCTCATCGAGCGGGCTGGTTTCGCCAAGGGCTTCCCGGGGCCGGACGCCCCAGCCCGGCTGTCCACGAAACATACGCTGGCGCTGACCAACCGCGGTGCCGCAACCGCCGCCGATCTGGTCGCGCTGGCCCGTGCGGTCCGTGATGGGGTGGCCGATCGGTTCGGGATCCGGCTGGAACCGGAGCCGGTACCCATCGGAGTCGAGCTTTGAACGGGTGCAACGTACACCACACTCTTCGCTAGCCGAGCGAACGGTTCTCGCCGCGTAAATTCGATGCGGTGAGCATTCGTCCAGGCCTTCATAGACCGGCCGTCGCCGTCTCCGCCGTGCTGCTCGTCGTGGTCGCGCTAGTGGCCGGATGCACGACCGACAAAGGCGGCAAAGCCGACGCCGCCGCAGACAACACCCCGGTCGCCAAGGTCACACTGGCACCGGCCGCCGATGCCAAGAACGTCAACCCGACCGCACCGGTCTCGGTCACCGTCGCCAACGGCACCATCGACCAGATCGTACTGACCAATGCCAATGGCAAGCAGGTCACCGGTGAGCTCGCCCCGGACAAGCGCAGCTACCAGATCACCGAACCGCTCGGCTACAACGCCAAATACACCTGGTCCGGCACCGCGATCGGCGCCGACCGCAAGCCGGTTCCGATCGATGGCGCCTTCACCACGCTCGCGCCGAAGAACACCTTCCCCGCGACGCTCAATATCGCCGACAACCAGGACGTCGGCATCGCCGCGCCGATCATCCTGCAGTTCAAGGGATCCGTGCAGAACAAGGCCGCGGTGGAGAAGGCGCTCACGGTCACCACCACCCCGCCGACCGAGGGCGCATGGGCCTGGTTCCCCGACGAGAACGGCGGCTCCCGCGTGCACTGGCGGCCCAAGGACTACTGGGTGCCCGGTACCACCGTGCACGTCGCGGCCAAGCTCTACGGCCTGGATCTCGGCGGCGGAAACTACGGATACTCCGATCTCACTTCGGATTTCCGCATCGGCCGCAGCCAGATCGTCAAGGCGAGCGCGCCGAGTCACCGCATGCAGGTGGTGCGCGATGGACAGACCGTCTTCGATTTCGCGGTCAGCTACGGCGAGGGCAATCAGGCACGCAATGTCACCCGTACGGGTGTGCACGTGGTCACCGAGAAGTACGAAGACTTCCTGATGTCGAATCCGCCGTTCTACAGCAACGTTCGCGAACGCTGGGCCGTACGCATCTCCAACAATGGCGAATTCATCCACGCCAACCCGGAATCGGTTTCGGCACAGGGCTCCTCGAATGTCACCAACGGGTGCATCAATTTGTCGCCCACTGACGCGCAGGCATTCTTCCCGACCGCGCTCTACGGCGATCCGGTCGAGGTGACCGGCACATCGATCCAGTTGTCCGCCGCCGACGGTGACCTCTACGACTGGACCATCGATTGGAATCAGTGGAAGTCGTTGTCCGCCTCGGACGGAACCTCCGGTGCCAGCATCTCCGCTACCCCGGTGGCCCCGGGACCGCCGCGCTAGCCGATAAATTTCGCCCCCGCACGATCGCAATCGTGGCGGGGGCGAATCGTATTCGCCGCCAGGTGATTACCGGGCGGCGCCGTCCTTGACCAGCGAGCCGTCCTTGCCGAACGTTTCGGCATCGATGATCGAATCCGCCTGCTGTCTGGCCAGCAGATCCCGGATCTCGATGAGCAGTTCGACCTCGGTCGGCTCGGCTACCTTGGCGGTGCCGAACCGGTTCTTCAGGGTCTTCATCGGCACCATCAGCACGAAGTACAGGACCGCGGCGACCATGACGAAGTCGATGAGCGAGGTGATGATCGGCCCGACCGCGATGAAGGTGGCGGGTTTATCGGCGACCAGCTGAACGCCGAGCCCCAACTCATTGGTCTTGCCCATGACCGCGAGTAATGGATTGATGACTCCCTTCGTCACCGCCGTTACGACCGCGGTGAACGCGGTGCCCATGACCACCGCGACCGCAAGATCGATAACGTTCCCGCGCATCAGGAAATCTTTGAAACCCTTGAGCATGAGCCGAACAACTCCAATCTGGTCTATACGCGTTTCAAACTCGCGATGCTAACCGCCGCCAGCGATCGGGGCGAATTTACAGCTATCGCGACCGCTCGAATCCAGATGGAGTATCGCCGATTCCGTCAGCCGCGGCGCGCGAAGCGACCCGGCCCGGCCTGGTCACGGGGCTTGACGATGATCTGGTCCAGGTTCACATGTGACGGTCGCGACGCGACGAACCCGATGATCTCGGCGATGTCCTGGGCGACCAGCGGGTCGATGCCCTCGTAGACCTTCGCAGCGCGCTCCGCGTCCCCCGCGAAGCGGACCAGCGAGAATTCGGTTTCGACGGCGCCGGGCGCGATTTCGGTGAGCCGCACCGGCTGGCCGAGCAATTCGCCGCGCAGTGTGCGGTGCAGCACCGCCTGGGCATGTTTGGCCGAGGTGTAGCCGGAGCCGTTGTCGTAGGCCTCGAAGGCGGCGACCGAGGTGATGGTGACGATGAGGCCGTCGCCGGAGGCGATCAGCTTCGGCAGCAGCGCCTTGGTCACCCGCAGCGTGCCGAGCACATTGGTTTCCCACATCCAGCGCCAGTCGTCCAGGTCCGCCTCGGCCACCGGGGCCAGACCCTTCGCGCCGCCCGCATTGTTGACGAGCACATCGGCGCTGTCGATCGCATCGGTGCACGCGCGCACGGAGTCATCCGAGGTCACATCGAGTTCGAGTGCGGTGCCGCCGATTTCGTCGGCCAGGGCCTGCAGTCGGTCGAGCCTGCGCGCACCGACGTACACGTGATAACCCTGCTTGGCGAGTTCCCGGGCGGTGGCTTCCCCGATTCCCGAGCTGGCTCCGGTGACGACGGCGGTGCGAATGCTCATATTGCCGATCCTATGCAGTCGCCGCGCTCCACATTTGCTGGCGAGTCCGGCTGTTGCCCGGATCACGCCCCGGGCTTGGGCGCTACTAGCCTCGGGGCATGGCTATTCGGGATGCGGTCAGTGCGGACGGAACGAACATCGTCTATCGGGTCAGCGGCCCGGCGGCGGGCAGGCCGCTGGTGCTGGTGCACGGTTGGTCGGCCAACCTGCAGTGCTGGGGTGCGGCCGCGGACGAACTGGCCGAGCGCTTCCGCGTGATCGCCATCGACCTGCGTGGTCACGGCTACTCCGACGCACCGGAGACCGGCTACGACGATCCGAAGAACTGGGCCGCCGATATCGCCGCGGTGCTGGCGGCCGAGGGCGTCGAAACCGGGGCGGTGCTGCTCGGCTGGTCCTACGGCGGCATCGTGCTCACCGATTACCTGACCGCGTACGGCACCGGTGCGGTCGCGGGCGTCATCTACTCGGGTTCGATGGCCAATATCGGCCGAGCGCCCGGCGCGGAGACCGGTTCGGCCATGCAGGAGGCCATGCCCGGCGTCTTCGACGAAAGCGCCGGACGTGCGGTGCGCGCATTCGGTGCCTTCGGCAACGCCAATACCGGGCCGGGCCCGGATAAGGGTGTCGATGCGCAGCGACTGTTCGGGGCGAGCCTGTGCACACCGCCTCGGGTGCGCAAGGCGCTGTTCTACCGCACCGTGGACAACACCGAAACGCTGCGCACCCTCGATATTCCGGTGCTGGTCCTGCACGGAACCAAGGATCCGGTGGTACCGATCGAGAACGGCCGCTACATCGTCGACGCGGTGCCCGATGTCAGCGCCTCGTTCTGGGAGGATGCGCAGCACGGGCTGTTCATCGAGGATCGCGCCCGGTTCGTCGCCGAGGTCGGCGCGTTCATCGACGGGCTGAATTAGCCGTCCGAAATTCGCTGGCGCCGCGCGCCCGGCTCGAACAGACTTGGTTGCGTGCTCTAGCCGGGGTAATAGCGGCACGAGCGGATGAGAAGCCGCACGAAGCGCTGTGACAGCTGTCACTTGGCTCGGATACGGCGTCTGAGTTCGGCAATGCACCGTGCACTATGGAAGTGTGAGTCAACGCCCGGACCTACGGCCCAATCGGATTGCCGTGCTATCGGTGCACACCTCACCACTTGCTCAACCGGGTACCGGTGATGCGGGCGGCATGAACGTCTACGTGCTGCAAACCGCCATTCAGCTGGCCCGACGCGGCACCGAGGTCGAGATCTTCACCCGGGCCACCTCCTCGAATGTTCCGCCGGTTCAGGAGGCGGCCCCCGGGGTCTTGGTGCGCAATGTGGTGGCCGGACCGTTCGAGGGACTGGATAAGCGCGATCTGCCGACCCAGCTGTGCCCGTTCACCGCCGAGGTGCTGCGCCAAGAGGCCAGACATCTGCCCGGTCACTACGACCTCGTCCATTCGCATTACTGGCTCTCCGGTCAGGTCGGCTGGCTGGCGCGCGACCGCTGGCGGGTGCCGCTGGTGCACACCGCGCACACGTTGGCCGCGGTGAAGAATGCGGCGCTGGCCGAAGGGGACTGTCCCGAACCTGCGACCAGGGAGATCGGCGAGAAGCAGGTGATCGCCGAGGCCGATCGGATGGTCGCCAATACCGCGGAGGAGGCGCGTCAGCTCGTCGAGCTGTACGGCGCCGATCCCGAGCGCATCGATGTGGTGCCGCCCGGTGCGGACCTGACCCGCTACCGTCCGGGTGAAAAGGCCGCCGCCAGGGCCGAATTGGGCCTGCGCGCCGACGAGCAGATCGTCGCGTTCATCGGCCGCATCCAGCCGCTCAAGGCCCCCGATGTGCTGGTCCGAGCCGCGGCCGAACTGCTGCACCGGAATCCGGCGCGCAAGCTGCGGGTGCTCATCGTCGGCGGACCGTCCGGCACCGGACTGGAGCGTCCGGATGTGCTGATCGAACTCGCCGCCGCGCTCGGCATCGCCGACCACGTCACCTTCCTGCCGCCGCAGCCGCCGGATCGGCTCGTCCAGGTGTACCGGGCCGCCGATCTGGTCGCGGTGCCCAGCTATAACGAATCGTTCGGGCTGGTCGCCATCGAGGCCCAGGCCAGCGGCACCCCCGTGCTCGCGGCCGATGTCGGCGGACTCGGCACCGCGGTGCGCAATGGCGAGACCGGTCTGCTGGTGCCCGGACACCGGACGCCGGACTGGGCCGACGCCCTCGGCCACCTGCTCGACGATGCCGGGCGACTGCACCGGATGGGGCTGCACGCGGTCGAGCACGCCGCGCACTTCTCCTGGGAACACACTGCCGACGGACTGCTCACCAGTTACTCTGCGGCGCTGGCCGATTTCCGGGCGATCCGCTCGGGTTTCAGTGCCCGCCGCAGCCTGGTCCTCGACAGCGCGCGGGCCGAACCGCCCGGTGAACGGGCTAGCCTCGCTGGTGAACGCAGTGCTGCTCTCCTCGGCGAGAGCAGTCAGGCCAGATCGCGGGCGCTGTGGCGGCGCCGGACGGGAGCGCACCGATGAGTACGGCCGCGACCGCGCAGCTGATCGACGAAACGCTGCGGGACCGGGAGATCGAGTACACCCACCCGAGCCAGGACACCTTCGTCGTGATCCTGCCCGGCGAGCGCAAGCTCGCGACCACCGTGATGCTCACCGTCGGCAAGCACGGCGTGCGGATCGAATCGTTCGTCTGCCGCAAGCCCGATGAGAACTTCGAGGGCGTCTACAAATTCCTGCTGCGGCGCAACCGCCGCCTCTACGGTGTGGCCTACACCCTGGACCGGGTCGGCGATATCTACCTGGTCGGCCGCATCGCCACCCACGCCGTCACCCCCGACGAACTGGACCGGGTCTTCGGCCAGGTCCTCGAGGCCGTGGACGCCGACTTCAACACCCTGCTCGAACTCGGCTTCGCCGAGTCCATTCGGAAGGAATGGAAGTGGCGGGTCTCGCGCGGCGAATCACTCAAGAACCTGCGCGCCTTCGAGCACTTGGTCGAGGCCGCGGACCAGCCCTGAGCGATCGCGCACCGACACGTCCGGTGTAGGCGACAATCGCGCTGTGGCGCATTGTGTGAATGGGCCGCGAGGCATAGGAGGCCGCACGACGATGATGGTTCTTGCTCTGGATATCGGTGCCACGAAGTTCGCCGTCGGCGTGGTCTATGCGGGTCGGCAGGTGCGCGATGTGCGGCGCGTCGACGTGCCTCGCGAATCGGTGTGGTCGGCCTGCCGCGAGCTGTTGCGCGAGGTGGCGGGAGATGCGACGGTCTCGGCGATCGGAATCGGTTCGGCCGGACCCGTTGATGTGCGTACCGGTATGACCAGTCCGCTGAACATTCCGGAATGGAAGTGGGGCTTTCCGATCGTCGCCGAGGTACAGCGGCTCTTTCCTTCCGCCGCGGTCCGATTCGCCATCGACGGCGCCTGTCTGGCCTTGGCCGAACATCATGTCGGTGCGCTGCGCGGGGTGCCGAACGGGTTGGCGATGACGGTCTCCTCCGGCATCGGCGGCGGCATCATTGCCGATGGCCGGGTGGTGCTCGGTCGCACCGGCAATGCCGGGCATGTCGGTCATATTGTGGTGCCGGGCTGGGATGTGCCGTGCGAATGCGGCGGCGTCGGCTGTGTGGAGGCGATCGCCAGCGGCATGTCATCGGTGCGTTGGGCGCGAGAGCAGGGCTGGCGCGGCGAAACCGGCGCCGGACTCGCCAAGGCCGCGCACTCCGGTGACGAGATCGCGCTCGCCGCGCTGCACCGGGCCGGAACGGCGCTCGGCACGGCCATCGCCTCCGCCGCGTCGACCCTCGATATCGATCGGGTGGTGATCGGCGGCGGCTTCGCGCAGTCGGGTGAACCGCTCTGGGAACCGCTGCGTGCGGCGCTGACCCGGCACGCCGGATTGGACTTCCTGCACGACCTGCGGGTGGTGCCGTCCCGAATCACCAACGGCGCCACCCTCGTTGGCGCCGGCGTCCTGGCCGCGGGGCACGATACCGCCGACGCCGTCTCCTGAGCGGTCGGTTGACCGGCGGGAACGGGTGCGAGCGCGGTTCGCGCACATGCCAGAATGGCGGGCATGACGTACACCCTCGTGCTGCTGCGCCACGGCGAGAGCGAATGGAATGCCATGAACCTGTTCACCGGCTGGGTGGATGTGCACCTGACCGATAAGGGCATGGCCGAGGGGAAGCGCGCCGGGGAACTGCTGGCCGAACACGGCATTCTGCCCGATATCGTCTACACCTCCGTGCTGCGGCGCGCGATCAGCACCGCGAATATCGCGCTGGACGCCGCCGACCGGCACTGGATCCCGGTCGTGCGCGACTGGCGCCTGAACGAGCGCCACTACGGCGATCTACAGGGTAAGAACAAGACGCAGGTCCGCGACCAGTACGGCGACGATCAGTTCATGCTGTGGCGGCGCAGCTACGACACCCCGCCGCCGCCGATCGACCCGGCGAACGAGTACAGCCAGGAGGGTGACCCGCGCTACCAGGGCATCGACGTTCCGAAGACCGAATGCCTGCTCGACGTGGTGAACCGGATGGTCCCGTACTGGGAGTCGACCATCTCCAAGGACCTGCTCTCCGGCAAGACTGTTCTCGTTGCGGCACACGGCAACTCGCTGCGCGCACTGGTCAAGCACCTGGACCGGATCTCCGATGACGATATCGCGGGCCTGAACATCCCCACCGGCATCCCGCTGCGCTACGAACTCGACGAGAACCTGCGCCCGGTTCGCCCGCGCGAATACCTCGACCCCGAGGCCGCCGCCGCGGGTGCCGCGGCCGTCGCCAGCCAGGGCGGCAAGTAGGTATTTCCTTCGGCTGAGGCCGACAACAACGCGCCGCGACCGGCATCGGTCGCGGCGCGTTGCTGTTTCCGGCTGCCGCGCGGTCGGGTGTCCGTGCGCCGAGTTTCGTCAATATCCCGGTGCGGGGGAACCCGGGCTGGTAAGCCGAATCCGGCCCGAGCGTGCACTTCTCGCGCATTCATGCTCGAACCCGCGGGGTATGGGCGGTTGTGCACGCTCGGACCTGGGCCACTCGGCCCTAGTCGGCCACGGCGAATGCCGCCGCCAGTGGCGGGAAGATCGCGCGGGCATCCGCACCGGCGAACCAGAGGCCGACGGTGAATACCGAGGTGGCCTCGAGGTATTTGGCGCGATGCAGTCCGCCTGCCGAAATCGGTTGCAGCTCGAGATCTTCGGCGAGCATTGCGACCTGTCGCACCGCGTCCGCGTTGTCGCCGCAGATCGGGACCGCCAGCCTGCTGTTTTCGAAGACGCGGCTCTCCGATTCCCACACCTCGGCCGCACAGACATTGAACGCCTTCACCACATGCGCATCCGGAACCGTTGCCGCGATGCGTGCGGCGACCGCGTCCTCGGACAGCACGAAGGCCGGCACCCCCGCCGGCGCGGCCGCGTCCGGCAGGAACGCATTGGTGCAGTCGATCACCGTTCGTCCGGCGAGTGAGCCGCCGATTTCGCCCAACACTTCGTCAAGGGCACTTACCGGAAGCGCGAGCAGTACGACCGCCCCGAATTCGGCCGCCGCGCCGATACTTCCGCCGCGTGCCCCGTGCCCGATGGATGCCGCTAACTCGTCCGCTGCCACGCGGGACCGCGCACCGATGACAACCTCATGTCCGGCCGCGGCCCAGCCGCCGCCCAGTGCCCTCGCCATCGCTCCGGCCCCGATGATTCCGATTCGCATACCAACTCCTAGCTCGGGATGTATTCGGAAGCGACGCTAGGGATTCCGATAGGCACCCGAAGGTGCGTAATGGCGGTGGCAGGCTGGTGTCATGACGGTCGAATCCGCACAGCAGGTGGAATTCGCGCCATACGGCGATTACGAGGCCGACTGCCCGGCCCGACTCGGTGTCGACCTGTTCGGCAACCGTTGGCTCACGGTGATCGTCTACATGCTGCGCGATGGCCCGATGCGTCCCGGCGAACTCCGCGCGGCCATCGGCGGCATCAGTCAGAAGATGCTGACCCAGACCCTGCGCCGGATGGAGTCCATGACCCTCATCGAGCGCCACCGCTACGCCGAGGCTCCGCCGCGGGTGGAGTACGAACTCACCGAAGCCGGACGCGACCTGCTGACCCCGATCTATGCCTTGGGTGAATGGGTGGACAAGCACGGTCGTGCGGTCGGTGCAGCGCTGGCAGGCGAAGACGACTGATGCTCGCGGAGGCGGGGGGTAACAACTCGTAAACGATCGGCTAACAAGGCTCGAAGTACCCATGACCTGCGCGAAACTTCACGTACCCCGAGTTGGCTTGTCGGTCGGCGACCGTACGATTCAAGGGTGAGTGTTCCCCAGGCCGTCCTGCTGGCAGTCCTCGCGGCTGTCGTCGGCCTGGCAGTCGGCGGGCTACTTATCCCGTTCATGAACGCCAGGCAGGCCGCCCGCAGGCAGGCAGATTCCGGCCTCACCATGTCCCAGGTCCTCGACCTGATCGTGCTCGCGTCCGAGAGCGGTATCGCCGTCGTCGACGAATACCGCGATGTGGTGCTGGTCAACCCGCGCGCAGAGGAGCTGGGCCTGGTTCGCAACCGGCTGCTCGACGAGCGTGCCTGGGCGGCGGTGGAGAAGGTGCTCGCTACCGGCGAGTCCGCCGAATTCGATCTCACCGCCAAAAATCCGATGCCCGGCCGCAGCCGGATCGCCGTGCGCGGGGTGGCCAGGCAGCTATCGCGCGAAGAAACCAGCTTCACCGTGCTGTTCGCCGACGACGATTCCGAGCAGGCGCGGATGGAGGCCACCCGTCGGGACTTCGTCGCCAATGTCAGTCACGAACTCAAAACCCCCGTCGGCGCGATGAGCCTGCTGGCCGAGGCCATGCTGGAATCGGCGGAGGATCCCGAGGCGGTCCGGCACTTCGGTCAGCGGGTACTCGGCGAATCCCGGCGCCTGGGCAAGATGGTCACCGAGTTGATCGCGCTATCGCGGCTGCAGGGTGCGGAAAAGCTGCCCGAACTCGAGGTGGTGGACGTCGACACGGTGGTGATGCAGGCGGTCGACCGCTCCCGCACCGCCGCTGAGGCCGCTGGCATCACCGTCAGCACCGATCGCCCGAGCGGACTCGAGGTGCTCGGCGACGAAACGCTGCTCGTTACCGCGCTGTCCAACCTGGTGGAGAACGCCATCGCGTACTCGCCGACCGGCTCCCATGTCTCGGTGAGCCGCTCACTGCGCGGCGATCACGTCGCGATGGCGGTGACCGATCGCGGTATCGGCATCGCCAAGGAAGACCAGGAGCGGGTGTTCGAACGCTTCTTCCGATCCGATAAGGCACGCTCGCGCGCAACCGGCGGTACCGGGCTCGGCCTGGCTATCGTCAAACACGTGGCAGCCAACCACAACGGTGAAATCACCCTGTGGAGCAAGCTGGGCACCGGATCGACGTTCACCTTGCGAATACCTGCCCACCACGAATCCGGCGGCGAGGAAGAGGTCGACGGCGCCGTGGTGAGCATGAGAGAAACACACCCGCGCCCCACGGGGGCGGGTAGACCGAATGGTGTGGAGGCACGCAGATGACGAGTGTTCTGATCGTCGAAGATGAGGAGTCGCTGGCCGATCCGCTCGCGTTCCTGCTGCGCAAGGAGGGCTTCGAGGTCACCGTGGTCGGTGACGGACCGTCCGCGCTCGCCGAATTCGACCGCTCCGGTGCCGATATCGTGCTGCTCGATCTGATGCTGCCCGGTATGAGCGGCACCGATGTGTGCAAACAGTTGCGTACGCGCAGTGGTGTCCCGGTGATCATGGTGACCGCGCGCGACAGCGAGATCGATAAGGTGGTCGGTCTGGAACTCGGTGCCGACGACTACGTCACCAAGCCGTACTCCGCACGCGAACTGATCGCCCGCATCCGGGCGGTGCTGCGCCGTGGCGCTGGCGATGAACTGGACGGCGGCAATGAGAGCGGTGTGCTCGAGGCCGGACCGGTGCGGATGGATGTCGACCGCCACACCGTGCATGTCAACGGCAGGCAGGTCACCCTGCCGCTCAAGGAATTCGATCTGCTCGAGTACCTGCTGCGCAACTCCGGCCGGGTGCTGACCCGCGGCCAGCTGATCGATCGGGTCTGGGGTGCCGATTATGTCGGTGACACCAAGACCCTCGACGTGCACGTCAAGCGGCTGCGCTCGAAGATCGAGGGCGATCCGGCCAAGCCGGAGCATTTGGTGACGGTGCGCGGCCTCGGTTACAAGCTCGAGGCCTGATCGGCGCCAGCGAGGCGTGCCAGCCGTACGGATCGTCCCCCGCGCAGCGGTGGCGCATGGCGTACGGCGGCGAATTACCGCGAATTGATGACGGGCGCAGCCGCCGAGGCCCCGACAACCTCGGCTGCACGCTACGTCGGGGAAATCAGGGCAGGTAAACCCAGGTGGGGCCGATGCCGGGGACGTCGTTCTTGCGCAGGGTGATCCAGCCGAGATCGTCTTCCTGCATGCAGTCGTAGACATCGGCCGCGCTGGTGCCGCGGCAGGCGATGGTGCGGCTGATGCCATACGGGCTCATGATCAGGTTCTTGCCATTCGCCTGGGCGTTGATCGCCTCGGGGGTGTTGGCGGGCAGGAAGTCGGCGGTGAAATCGGCGTATTTGGCCGGGTCACCATTGGGTTCCGCGTGCGCGGCCCCGGTCAGCGCGACGGTGGCACCGAGCGCGATGGTGGTCAGGGCGAGTGCTTTCTTCAACATGACCGCACATCCAACCCCATCCGGGTAAAGCTCGCATGGCGGGTAGGTGAATCGCTCGCTATGCAAACCTCACCCTCATCCGCCTCCCCGAATCTTTTGTCGGTCGTCGGTGCCGCGAGATCACGTCGCGGGCTGGCCGGGTGCGTGATCGTTCGCTGGGCGTGCCCGACGAGTCACCCAGGTACGCACGAAATCAGCTGTCGCCGCGGACGACTGCGTATGTCACGCTGACTGGTCTGTGATGTTCGCTTCGGGTTTCATCCGATTCGCGTGCACGGTCGCCGGGTGGATCGCGATGAGCCCGAGCCCCTCCCGGCGTTTGCAGTGTCTGGCCAGTTCCTCGTAGGCGGGTACGCCGAGCAGTTCCTTCAGTTCGGGGGCATAGGACTGCCACACCGGACGGGCCCCGACATGCGCGTCGGGGGAGCCGGAGCAGTACCAATCCAGGTCCTCACCGCCGGGGCCCCAGCCGCGCCGGTCGTACTCGGTGATGGTGGTCTTCAGGATCTGCACCCCGTCGGGGCGTTCCACCCAATCCTGGGTGCGCCGGATCGGCAGCTGCCAGCACACATCCGGCTTCACCTCGAGCGGTTCGATGCCCTTGCGCAGCGCCATGGTGTGCAGTGCGCAGCCGACGCCGCCCGCGAAGCCGGGCCGGTTCAGGAAAATGCAGGCGCCGTCGAATCGGCGGGTGCGCAGTGCGGGCTCGTCCTCCAACTCGTCGAGCTCGAGATAGCCCTTCTTGGTGATCTTGCCCTCGGCATCGGTCGCCTCGTCCATCAGCTGCCAGTCCTGCGGTGTGAGCATTTTCACAGCATTGGTCAGGCGCTTGCGATCGTCCTTATCGGAGAGGAATGCACCGTGCGAGCAGCAGCCGTCGTCGGGGCGGTCGCTCAGAATTCCCTGGCATGCCGGAGTGCCGAAGACACACGTCCAACGCGACAGCAGCCACGTCAGATCGGCGACGATCACATGCTCGTCGTTTGCTGGATCGATGAACTCGATCCATTCCCGGGGAAAGTCGAGATCGACCTCCGGTGCCGGATCGATCTTTCCCGCTGGTCGGGGTCTCTTGGAGCCGCTCACGACTGCGCCTCGCTGGCGCGCGGCTCCGTCGTACGCGGCGCCGCGCTGTGCTTGCTGGTCCGCTCGCCGCGCTCACTCACTGCTGCGCCTACCGTCACACTCAGGACGCTAACAGCTCAGTCGCCTGGTCTAAAGTGCCGGTTCACCCAGTACCGTGTTCATGTGCGGCTTGGGGTTCTCGATGTCGGAAGCAATACCGTTCACCTGCTCGTGGTGGACGCCCATCGTGGTGGTCACCCGATGCCCATGAGCTCGACAAAGGCCACGTTACGGCTATCGGAGAACCTGGACGGCCAGGGCCGCATCACCGTCCAGGGTGCCGAACGCCTGATCGCGACGGTCGCCGAATTCGCCAGCATTGCCGAGACATCCAGATGCGTCGAGTTGATGCCGTTCGCTACCTCCGCGCTGCGCGAGGCGACGAACTCCGATGAAGTCCTGGCCCGGGTCCGGGCCGAGACCGGTGTCGAGCTGCAGGTGCTCTCCGGTGTCGACGAGGCGCGGCTGACGTTCCTCGCGGTGCGCCGCTGGTACGGCTGGAGTGCGGGGCGGATCCTGAATCTCGATATCGGCGGCGGCTCACTGGAAATGACCAATGGCGGTGACGAGGAACCCGATGCCGCACTCTCGCTGCAACTCGGCGCCGGACGGTTGACGAGGGAATGGCTGCGCGAGGATCCGCCGGGTAAGCGTCGCGTCGCGGTGCTGCGCGATTGGCTCGACGCGGAACTGGTCACGCCGACAAAACAGCTGATGGAGGCCGGTAAACCGGATCTCGCGGTGGGGACATCGAAAACCTTTCGGTCCCTTGCCCGGCTCACCGGAGCGGCACCCTCTTCGGCCGGGCTGCGGGTGCGCCGTACACTCACCAGCTCAGGTCTGCGCCAACTGATCGCCTTCATCTCGAGAATGACGGCGGCGGACCGTGCAGAATTGGAAGGCGTAAGTTCCGATCGGTCACAGCAATTGGTGGCTGGCGCATTGGTCGCGGAGGCGAGTATGCGGGCACTATCGCTGGATACCCTCGAGATTTGTCCCTGGGCACTGCGCGAGGGGCTCATCTTGCGCAAACTGGATACCGATATGAACGGTGGACCGAGGGCCAGGGCATTGCCGGGTGTCGTCGTGGACGCCAGTGGTAAGCCGGTGCCCGGCGGCGGTATATCGGGCCCGATCGAAACGGTGTCGTCATGAGTGAGGATTCCAAGCAGCTATCGGTTGCCGAGCTGCTGGCACGCAACGGTGCGCAGGGCGCGGCCTCATCCGGTGGCGGTGGTCGGCGGCGGCGCGGCGGCCGTGGCATTTCGGTAGCCGAGCTGACCGGTGACCTCCCGGCCATTCCGGCCGGCGGCGGTGGCGGCCATTCGGCGCACGCCGCGCCCGAGGCCGCCGAGGAACCGGCATACGAACCACCGTCGTATGAATCCACCGGGTATGACGCTTCCGGCTACCGGTCCTCCGGATTCGAGTCCGGCGGCTACGGCTCCGCCGGGTTCGAAACGCCTGCGCCCGAACCGGTTTCGTATGCCGCGCCGGAACCGGCGTCGTATCCCGCGCCGGAACCGTATGCACCGCCGGCGCCCGAACTGCCCAACTACTCGCCGATGTCGGGGCCGATCACCAGATACGACCCGCTTTCGGCCTATGCCGCTCCGGACGCCGATCCATTGCCCGAACCCGGATGGTCCAGCCGGGTCATGCCGGGGCGGGAGATGCCGAGTCGGGATGTGGCGCCATCGCGGCACTCGGCTCCCGCCGATCCGTTGTCGGCACCGCTGTCGGATCTCTATGCCCCGGCGCCGGACCCGTACGCGTCACCGCTCTCGGATGGCGCATCCGCCGCGGGGTCCGGACGCACCGGTCGTCGACACCGGCACGCGGAACCGGTGGAGGAGACCACCGAGGTCCGGCCGCTGCACGATATCGGCCGCAGCACCGGCCACCGTGCGGATGCCGCACCCGCCCCGCAGCAGAACGGATCGCGAACCGGTGGCCGAGCCGCCCGGCGGCGCGCCGCGGAGGCCGAGGCCGAGGCCGAGGCGGAAGTCGGACCTTCCACCGCGGCGTGGTCACCGTCCACCAATGGCTTCGCGCCCGAGTCGGCGCCGCTGCCGCTGCCGGACGGTCCATCGAGATCGCAGGCTCCCGACCGGGCCGCGAATCGCGGGGTCGATCCCGAATCCGAGCAGCGAAGATCCGCACGACGCGACGGTTCGCGCGGACCGGCCGACGGCGGTCTGCCCGCGTGGTCGGCGCGAAGACATGTGCCACCCAACAACAGCGCGCCCGAATCCGCTGGCATCCCCACCGCTGCGTGGTCACTGGCCAGTCAGGATCAACAGCTCGTCTCCGGCCAGACCGTGGCGGGCGACCTGCTGCGCGACGGTGTCGAACGGGCCGAGCGCGCCGATGCCGAGCGTGCGAACGGCCGCGGCCGACGTGGCCGATCGAAACGTGACGCGGGTCCGGCACCTACCGATCTGGCCGATGGGTATGACGGTCGAACCGATGTGTACGAACCGTTCTCGACAGGCGATGCCCTCGACGATTACGACGACGATTACGACGACGATTACGACGTTGACTCGGACTCGGAACATTCGCGTGCCGCATCGTTCCCGCGCCGCTCACGCCGAGCACGGAAGGCGGAGTACGACGTCAATCGCCGCCAGTGGATGATTCTCGGCGGTCAGAGCACCGGCGCGGCCGTCGCCGGAATGTTGCTGTTCAAGGGCTTCGAGCGGATGTGGGAGATGCTTCCCTGGGTGGCGCTGTGCCTGGCGATGATCGTGATCCTCGGGCTGGTGGCATTGGTGCGAATATTGCGGCGCACCGATGACATTCTCAGTACGGTGATCGCCGTCGTCGTAGGCATCTTTGTCACGTTGGGACCGCTAGCCTTTCTTCTCAGTACGAACTGAGCAGGGAGCAGTTGTGGGGAACATCGGGCAGGCGAACGACATCAGGGCGGACAGCGCGGAGCGGGGGCCCGCGCCGGATCATGACGTGCATACCGAACCCCACCCGCTCGGCGGGCCCGGTGGACAGCAGATCCTCGTCGGCCTCTCGACGGCATCGGTGTATCCGCAGAACACCGAGGCAGCCTTCCGGTATGCGGCCGAAATCGGTTACGACGGAATCGAATTGATGGTCTGGGCCGAACCGGCCAGTCAGAGCATCGCCACGGTCCAGGCCTACTCCCGCAAATACGACATGCCGGTCCTGGCCATCCACGCACCGTGCCTGCTGATCTCCCAGCGGGTATGGGGTTCGGATCCGGTGGCCAAACTCGAGCGCAGCGTGCGCACCGCCGAGGCGCTCGGTGCCGGCACCGTGGTGGTACATCCGCCATTCCGCTGGCAGCGCCGCTATGCGCAGGGCTTCGCCGACCAGGTCGCGGAGTTGGAGGAGCACAGCCACGTCATCGTCGCGGTGGAGAATATGTTCCCGATGCGCGCGGACACCCTCTTCGGTCGCGGCGCCGGTTCGGCGAAGCGGCTGGAGCGCCGCGGCGGGCCCGGACCCGGGGTGACCGCGTTCAGCCCCTCCTACGATCCGACCGATACCGGATTCCGGCACTACACCCTCGACCTTTCGCATACTGCGACGGCGGGCGCCGACCCGCTGGCGCTGGCCGCGCGGATGGGTCACGGCCTGGCCCACCTGCATCTCGCCGACGGCCGCGGCGCGGCGCACGACGAACATCTGGTACCGGGCGAGGGCACTCAGCCGTGCGCCGAGCTGTGCGCGACCTTGATCCGATCCGGTTTCGCCGGGCACGCGATCGCCGAAATCAACACCCAGAACGCCCGCACCACACCGGACCGCGCTGGCATGTTGCACCGCACGCTGGCCTTTGCCAGACAGCACCTCAACGCACCCGCCCCCGCGCCAGCGCCGAGGCACGCGAACCGCGTTTGATCCGACACCGAGCTGCGGATCCGGCACCGAGGTGTGATCTTGCGCCGATCTCCCGGCAGAGCGGAATTCGAACCGCAATCCGCCTCGTTTACGCTGTACGAACGCCGCGACCCGCTTTTGCGGGCCGACCGACGATAGGAGTGACGATGCCGGAGCTGACCGCCGATCTCGAGCGAACCGCCGCTAGCGGTGTCGCTTCCAGCGACCCGCAAGCAGTCGCCAGCAATGCACCTTTCAGCCGAGTGGTCACCCTGACCGAACTGCTGTCGGCAACTCCAGAAACCGGCCGCTACCTGGGCTTCATCGATAAAATCTGGACCATCGGCCCGAAGGTGCACGGCGGCACCATGGTCGCGACCAGCGCCGCTGCGGCCACCCGCTGGCTGCGCGCCTCCGATCCGGCCCTGGTGGCAATGGCCCCCATCGCGGCGAGCTCCGATTTCCTCGGTGCCCCCGAACCAGGTGAGGTCGAATACGAGGTGCACATCAGCAAGGTGGGTCGACAGATCTGCCTGGTCGATGTGAACCTGATCCAGCAGGGACGCAAGCTGGTGCGCACCGCCTTCACCTTCGGCCAGCTCGATGACGTCGAGCCGGTCTTCGCGCGGCAGCACGGCGATATGCCGGTCGAACCGCCCGCCGATGCGATCGGGTACCAGGGCTCGTCGATGGGCAAGTTCGTCCATGTCGCCCAGGGTGCCGACCTGTACCTCGACCGTTCCTGGGCGCCGTTCCTCGACGGCGAGAAGGGTGAGCCGCGCCTGCGTCTTTGGATGCGTCCATTCGACGGCGATCAGCAGGACCTCGATGTCGCCATGTACTTCGCGATGATGTCCGCCGATATCAGCCCGCCGGTTCCGGTCAACCTGGGCCACTTCGGCTGGGCTCCGACGGTGCAGATGACCACCTACCTGCGCCGTCGGCCCGCTCCGGGCTGGCTGCGGATCATCGCGACCAGTCAAGAGGTCGGCGGCCGCATGTTCGACGAGGACCAGCTGGTCCTGGACTCCACCGGTGCGGTCGTGGCGCAGAGTCGCCAGCTCGCGCTGGTGCCGCAGCAGCGGTAGCAGGGGTTTTCCGCACTGGCACCGGTTCCCCAGCGCCGGGGCGATATTGCCGCGCGATTAGCCTGTAGTCCTATGACGAGAGTTGCGGTGATCGGTGGCGGTCGCATCGGGGAGGCGTTGATCGCCGGGTTGTTGGAATCGGGACGGGCGGCCAGGGATCTGGTCGTCGTGGAGACGCATCCGGATCGCGCCGAACTGATCGGCGACCGGCTCGGTGTACGGGTGACCGATTCGATCGCCGACGCGATCGTCGGCGCGGATGTCCTGGTCATCGCGGTCAAGCCGGGTGATGTTGATACCGTCCTTACCCAGCTGGCCAAGGCCGAACTCGACAGCGACCGGGATCAGATCCTGGTGTCGCTGGCCGCGGGTGTGCCGACGACGCGCCTGGAGAACAAACTGCCCGCCGGATTCCCGGTGGTGCGGGTGATGTCGAATACCCCGATGCTGGTCGGTGAGGGCATGAGTGTGCTCGCACCGGGCCGCTATGCCCGCTCCGAACAACTGGCCCAGGTGACCGAATTGCTCGCCGCGGTTGGCAAGGTGGCCACCGTGACCGAGGCGCAGATGGACGCGGTGACCGCGGTATCGGGCTCCGGACCCGCGTACTTCTTCCTGGTGGTCGAGGCCATGATCGATGCCGGTGTCGGACTCGGCCTGGCCCGCGATGTCGCCACCCAGCTCGTGGTGCAGACGATGATCGGCTCGGCCGCGCTGCTCGAGGAGTCCGGGCAGACTGCCGTCGAGCTACGCGCCGCCGTGACCTCTCCGGCGGGCACCACCGCCGCCGCGATGCGTGAATTGGAGCGGGGCGGGGTGCGCTCGGCCTTTCTCGAGGCATTGCATGCTGCCAAGCACAGGTCGGCGGAGCAGGGCGCAGGCGATGGGCCGGGAGGCGGTAGCGCAGCGTGACCACGCAAGGCCCCGGAAGTGCCGACAGCGGCGCGCGACCGGCCCGGAGGCGGTAGCTTGCCCGTAGGGGGTAGTCCGGGGTGACCGAAATCAAACTCAGCGCATATTCATGGTGACCGGTCGGTTCCCTGCATGTAAACCTGATTTCTCACACCCGTCGCAGTAATCCCACTGGTCCCGCTAAGCTTCAAGGAGCACGTGCGTGTCTGTTCCGCCGGTGGGGAAGCCGGCGGCGCGGACGTGCCGGAGGTCAGTGGTGCAATGATGTCTAACAAGATGTCTGCAAATAGCTCAGGGACGTCGCCAGGTAGCTCAGGACCATCGGGCGGCCGGGCCGGTTCCCGGACGCAAGGCGGCTCGGCGTCTCCGACGCAATCGGTGCTCGGCGGTGGTACCCAGTTCCTCACCGTCGCCGAGGTGGCGAATCTCATGCGGGTATCCAAGATGACCGTCTATCGGCTGGTGCACTCGGGTGAATTGCCCGCCGTGCGGGTCGGTCGCTCGTTCCGGGTGCACGCCAAAGCGGTCCACGACTACCTGGAGACGTCCTACTTCGACGCTGGATGAGGCGATTTCATCCGCTTGTCGGTGTCCCGGTAGGATGAACCCTCGGTTCGTGTGCGCCTGCCTGGCGGCACCGCTTTGTGGTGTCCGGTGCCTGCTGGCGGCGCGGACGCTGAAACAGGCGTACGTGATTGGCGTGCGCGCCGAGTAGAGAGAACGCGAGGACAACCCTATGGGTTCTGTGATCAAGAAGCGCCGCAAGCGCATGTCGAAGAAGAAGCACCGCAAGCTGCTTCGCCGCACGCGTGTTCAGCGGCGCAAACTCGGCAAGTAAGAAGCGTAGCGACTGCTTGCAGGTCGCTCGAAACGGTCAGCGCGTTAGCTGGGAGGCCCGTCACCGATTGGTGGCGGGCTTTTCTTTTTGAAACAGCGAGTTTTGAATGTTGCTCGTGTTTCGGGTGACTGAAGTCATCGTTAGAACCTGGTTAATAATCCCGGCGTATGCGAATCGACCAGTTACGCTGGTAGCGCAGTCAATGGAATGGGGGGCTGTCACAGTTGGGATCCGGTGCGGTGGGTTCTGAGGTACGGGATGGACATACACCCAAGGTGGTGATGGTGACCGGTGCCAGCCGATTCTTCGGCGGCAACGTGGTCGCGCGGCTGGCCCAGGATCAGAACATCGAACGCATCCTGGCCGTCGACACCATGACCCCCGGTCGTGACCTGCAACGGCGCATGGGCCGCGCCGAGTTCATTCGCGCCGATATTCGAAATCCCTTGATCCGCAAGGTAATCGGCGGCAACGAGGTCGATACCGTTGTGCACGCGTCGATGGTCGCGCATCCCCCGGCCGGTGGCGGCCGGGCGGTGATGAAGGATCTCAATGTCCTCGGCGCCATGCAACTGCTCGCGGTCTGTCAGAAATCGCCTTCGGTGCGTCGGGTGGTGGTGCGTTCGACCTCCGCGGTCTACGGATGCAGCGCCAAGGATCCGGCGAAATTCACCGAGGAAATGAGCGCGCGAACGCCACCGAGCGGTTGGTTTGCTCGGGACATGATCGAAATCGAGGGATTCGTT
Organism: Nocardia sp. NPDC004278; assembly: GCF_053602975.1. NCBI lineage: Bacteria > Bacillati > Actinomycetota > Actinomycetes > Mycobacteriales > Nocardiaceae > Nocardia > Nocardia sp. NPDC004278. The sequence continues at coordinate 79,769 of NZ_JBSGEQ010000004.1, read as the reverse complement.
CGCGGACTCGGTCGGCGCCGCCCCGATATTGCTACCGCGATTTTGCGTCTGGCGCCCATTGTCGGCCCGCGCCTGGCCGGGCGCGGTGTGCAGTATCTGCGTTCGCCGGTGGCGCCGACGGTCTTCGGCCGCGATGCCAGGCTGCAGTTGCTGCACGAGGAGGACGCCATCGCCGCGATGGCGCACGCTGCGCGGCAGGCACCCGGCGGCACCTACAACATCGCCGGTGACGGCGCGCTGGCGCTATCACAGGCCATCCGGCGCGCTGGCCGCATCGAGCTGCCGATCCCGTGGATGGTGTTCCGCACCGCGGGTCGCGCGCTCATGGGGCCGATCATGCGTGATTTCACCAGTGAACAGCTCGACTATTTCCATTTCGGCTGTGGCCTCGACACCACCCGCATGCGCACCGAGCTCGGGTTCGTACCGCGCTGGACGACGGTGCAGGCATTCGACGACTTCATTGGGGGCGCAGCGTCGCGGCCCGTCATCGATCCCGCCTGGGTCGATGCCGCAGAACATAAACTGCTCGGCCTGTTAGGGGCCGGTACGGGAGCACATTCATGAATGACGTAGCCAAAGTCATCCAACTCCACGATCTGAACATAGAAACGCGTCAGCGAACCGCGCCCCGGCGCTGGCCGGAGCCGGTGACCGGCGAGGCAACGCCGAGCCAGGTGGTGACCTCGCTCACCGAACGTCTGGCCGCGAGCGAACCGCCCGCGCCGCAGTCCCTATCGGATATGCTGCGCGGCGCCGTCGGCAAGCAGATCCGCAGCACCGCGGAATTCGCGCGTCGCCGCATGACCGGCGACTACCAGGTCGACGAATTCGGTTTCGACGAGCATCTGCTCGAATCGCTCATCCTGCCCACGCTGCGCCCGCTCTCGGATTACTGGTTCCGGGTGCAGGTCAACGGGATCGAGAACATTCCGGAGGCAGGCGGTGCGCTGATCGTCGCCAACCACGCGGGCACGGTTCCGCTCGACGGGCTGATGCTGCAACTGGCGGTTCACGATCGGCATCCGAAGGAACGCGCGCTGCGCCTGCTGGCCGCCGACCTCATCTTCGAGATGCCGGTGCTCGGCGTGCTGGCCCGTAAGGCGGGCCACACCCTGGCCTGCCGCCCGGATGCCGAAAGGCTTTTGCGCGCTGGCGAATTGACCGGTGTTTTCCCCGAGGGCTTCAAGGGCGTCGGTAAGCAGTTCACCGACCGGTACAAGCTGCAGCGCTTCGGTCGCGGTGGCTTCGTCGCGGCGGCGGTGCGGACCGGCACGCCGATCATCCCGTGCTCGATCGTCGGCTCCGAGGAGATCTACCCGAAGCTGGCCGATATCAAGCCGCTGGCGCGACTGCTCAATCTGCCGTATTTCCCGGTGACACCGCTGTTCCCGCATTTGGGCCCGCTCGGCGCGCTGCCGCTGCCGTCCAAGTGGTACATCGAATTCGGCGAGCCGATCCCGACCACCGGCTACGAGGCCGAGGCGGCCGACGATCCGATGACCATGTTCGAGGTCACCGACCAGGTCCGCGAAACCATCCAGCAGACGCTCTACAAGCTACTCACCAAGCGTCGCAACCCGTTCACGGGTTAGCGGACGACCCGGACGTTAGCCTGACCCGTCGTCCCGGCGAACGCCGGGACCCAGTCCGGAAACCCCTCGACCGCACTGGATTCCGGCGTTCGCAGGGGCGACGGTGCGGGCTGATCAGTGCTCGCGGCGTCGGGTGACCGCCGCGGCTACCGCGCCACCGGCGGCACCGAGCGCCAGCGCCGTCGGCACGCCGATCTTGGCGGCCTTGCGTCCGGTACGGAAGTCGCGGATCTCCCAGCCGCGATTCTTCGCCACCTCGCGTAGATCCGAATCCGGATTGATCGCCACCGCGGTGCCGACCAGCGACAGCATCGGCACATCGTTGTGGCTGTCGGAGTAGGCCGTACAACGCTTGAGGTTCAACCCTTCTCGGACCGCCAGCGTGCGCACCGCATGTGCCTTGCCGAGCCCGTGCAGAATGTCGCCGACCAGCCGTCCGGTGAACTTGCCGTCCACGCTCTCGGCAACCGTGCCGAGTGCGCCGGTCAGCCCGAGCCGCTTCGCGATCACCTGCGCCAACTCGACCGGCGTCGCGGTAACCAGCCATACCTGCTGCCCCGCGTCCAGGTGCATCTGTGCCAAAGCCCTTGTCCCCGGCCAGATCTTGTCGGCGATGATCTCGTCGTAGATCTCCTCGCCGAGGGCGGCCAATTCGGCGGTCGGGCGGCCCGCGATGAATGCGAGTGCCTTCTCCCGGCCTGCGGCCATATCGGTGCTGTTCTCCTTGCCGGTGACCCGGAACTTCACCTGTTTCCAGGCGACGTCCACCAGATCAGAGGTCTTGAAGTATTTGCGCGCGGCCAGCCCGCGGGCGAAATGCACGATCGACGCACCCTGCACCATGGTGTTGTCGACATCGAAGAACGCGGCCGCGGTCAGGTCACGTGGTACCTCGGGCCCGAGCGCCTCGACATCGGCCTCGGCGAGTTCGGCGTCGTGCAGTGACAGCGCCGCCTCGGCACTGGCCTCACCGGCCAGATTGGCCCGCAGCTCTTCCTCGCTCGGGCCGAAGGGGCTGCGAGAGATGCGTGCGAGTTGGTCCTGCAGACCCTGGCCGAGCCGACCCTGATTCCACCGCACCGGAAACTCGCCGAATCGTCCCGCGATGAAACCTGCCCTTGCCACCTTCGATCGTTCCGGCACCAGTACCTCCGCCCGTCGCGCGAACCACCCCCACATTAGCTGGCCGCGGTGACAGTTAAGGCAGTACGGCACGCTCCGATCGGGGCGTGCCGAGGCGATTTAATATCGGCCATGACCAATCCCACACATTCGGTGACGCTGCTGACGAGATCGGGCTGCGGGCTCTGCGTCACCGCGCTCGAGCAACTCCGGGCGATCTGTGCCGAATTCGACATCGAACCCTCGACCGTTGATGTCGACGAAATCGCCGGAACCGACCCTGGCCTGCGCGCGGAGTACGGCGACCGGCTTCCTGTCGTGCTGCTCGACGGCCGTGAGCACAGCTATTTCGATGTCGACGAGCCCCGATTGCGGGCCGACTTGACTCGCTGAGCGATAGCTGATCCGGCCCGATTCCGCCGCGCTGCTGGTCGCGGCGGAAAATGAGGCCAAATTCACCGACTTTGTGAAGGGCTGCACAAGCGGTTACGGTGGTGGCACGCGACCCGCATGCAGAGGCTGCGGATCCACCGCGTAGTGAACCCAGCATTCCGAATACTTCGACCATGGCACCGGACCGCCCCGGGCACACGAGGTCGAACGATGAACCGGACCTCGCCGGAGGCCGGAACGAGGAGCCGACGACGTGACAGAGCAGCATGAGGCGCCAAGCGGCGTCTCCGGCAGGGCTCTGCAGAAGGACATCCCGCAGGCCACGGTGGCGCGGCTGGCCACCTATCTCCGGGTCCTCGCCATGTTGGCCGACGACGGTGTTGCCATCGTATCGAGTGAGGAACTGGCTGTCGCGGCGGGTGTCAATTCCGCCAAGTTACGCAAGGACCTTTCCTTCCTCGGCCCCAATGGCGTTCGGGGTGTCGGCTATGACGTCGCCAAGTTGCGCACCAGGATCGAGGATGTGCTCGGTCTGTCGCAGGGACATCGGGTGGTGCTGGTCGGCGCCGGAAATCTGGGCCGGGCCCTGGTGGGCTACGGCGGCTTCCGGCGGCGTGGATTCACCGTGGTCGGCATGTTCGACAGCCATCCCGAGGTGATCGGCTTATCCGTCGCCGGTCTGGTGGTGCGCGATGTCGCGGATCTGGCTCCGGCCATCGATGCGTTGAAGCCGACCATCGCAGTGATCACCGTGCCCGACGATGCGGCGCAGGACGTCTGCGACCAGCTGGTCGCCTCCGGGCTGCAGTCGATCCTGAGCTTTGCCCCGTGTGAGCTGACCGCGCCGGAGACCGTGGAGGTCCGCCGGGTCGACCTGGCGGTCGAGCTGCAGATGCTGTCGTTCGAGACCGCGCGCAATGCTCCGGCCCTGCCCGAGATCGCGCACGCGGTCTCCGGCCGCATCGCCCACCGCGTACCCGCGCACACTGCTGCCGGACATCCGGCACTCAAACACTCGACGACCTCGCATTCGGCAACGGAGCCATCCAGCAAGGGATCGGTGGTTACACCATGAGCATTCTGTTAGTCGGGATTTCGCATCGCAGCGCGCCTGTCTCGATTCTGGAGAAGGTCGCGATCACCGACGCGGACCGGCCGAAGCTGATCGACCGAATGCTCACCTCCAGCCACGTCTCCGAGGCGATGATCGTCTCGACCTGCAACCGCGTTGAGGTCTACGCCGTTGTCGACGCCTTCCACGGCGGTCTCGCCGAGGTCGGCGAACTATTGACCAAACATTCCGGACTGCCGCTGCCGGATCTGACCAAGCACGCCTACGTCCGCTACAGCGAGGCCGCCGCCGAACATCTGTTCGCGGTGGCCAGCGGCCTGGATTCGATGGTGATCGGCGAGCAGCAGGTGCTCAGCCAGATCCGCGGCGCCTATGCCTCCGCCGATGCCCAGCAGGCGGTCGGGCGGACCCTGCACGAACTGGCCCAGCACGCATTGCGCGTGGGCAAGCGGGTGCATTCGGAGACCGGTATCGACCGGGCCGGTGCCTCGGTGGTTTCGGTGGCGCTGGATCGCTCACAGCAGGTGCTCGGCCCGCTCGCCGGTCGGACCGCGGTGGTGGTCGGGGCCGGTGCCATGGGCGGACTCGCGGTGGCGCATCTGTCGCGTGCCGGCATCGGCCGCATTGTCGTGGTGAACCGCACCCTCGCGCGGGCCAAGCGGCTGGCGGACACCGCGCGCAGCCACGGTGTCGAGGCCGATTCGATGGAACTGTCGCGGTTGACCGAGGCGATGGCGTCCGCCGATGTCGTGATCACCTGTACCGGTGCGGTCGGTGCGGTGGTGACGCTGGCCGATAGCCATCGGGCCCTGGCCGAACGCGAGCGCGGCAGCGAATTCGCTGCGGCAGAGCGGCCGTTGGTGTTCTGCGATCTCGGTCTGCCGCGCGATGTCGAACACGCCGTCGCCGGTCTGCCGGGTGTGACCGTCATCGATATCGAGACGTTGCAGCGCGATCCGGCGGCCGGTGCGGCCGCCGACGACACCGCAGCCGCCCGCTCGATCGTTGCCGACGAACTCGCGAAATACCTTGCGGGCCAGCGCATGGCGGAGGTCACCCCGACGGTGGCCGCACTGCGTCAGCGCGCGGCCGAGGTGGTCGAGGCGGAACTGCTCAGACTCGACTCCCGGCTGCCGGGGCTGGCCGATCCGGAGCGCGACGAGGTGGCGCGCACGGTGCGCCGCGTCGTCGACAAACTGCTGCACGCGCCGACGGTGCGGGTCAAGCAGCTGGCCTCGACGCCGGGCGGGGATACCTACGCCGAGGCGCTGCGGGAATTGTTCGAGCTCAAACCCGGTGCGGCGCAAGCGGTTGCGACACCGATGGAAATCAGTCCGATCGGCGACGAGCGCGGCGCCCTGCGATTTACCGGGGACAGCGAGATCGCGCTTGCCGACGACTTCACCGCCGGACACCGCGGCGACGAACAGGGGCAGACGGCATGACAGCTGTGCAGGAAGAGGAAAACGTGACCGCAGGCAGCACACGCGTGCCGTGGCGGATCGGCACCAGAGGCAGTCTGCTCGCCCTCACCCAGGCGGGCACGGTTCGCGACACCCTGATCGCGGCCGGACACGATGCGGAGCTGGTGGTCATCAAGACCGCGGGCGATCTGTCCTCGGATCCGGTGCAGAAGATCGGTGTCGGCGTGTTCACCTCGGCGCTGCGCGACGAACTGGCCGCCGGAAATATCGACATCGCGGTGCACTCGTACAAAGACCTGCCGACCGCACAGGATCCGCGCTTCACCATCGCCGCCATCCCGAACCGCGAGGATCCGCGCGACGCGCTGGTGGCCCGCGATGGTCTGGTGCTCGGTGAGCTGCCCGCCGGTGCAAAGGTCGGCACCTCCGCACCGCGCCGCGCGGCCCAATTGCGCGCCCTCGGACTCGGCTTGGACATTGTGCCGCTGCGCGGCAACCTGGATACCCGCCTGCGCAAGGTCAGCGCGGGCGAGTTGGACGCGGTGGTGGTCGCCAGGGCCGGACTTGCCCGCATCGGGCGGCTCGACGCGGTCACCGAGGCACTGGAGCCGGTGCAGATGTTGCCCGCACCCGCGCAGGGCGCGCTGGCGGTCGAATGCCGCAGTGATGACGCGGAATTGATCAAGGTGCTTACCGAACTCGACGACGCCGCCACCCGTGCGGCCGTCATTGCCGAGCGGTCGCTGCTCGCCGAACTCGAGGCCGGTTGCACCGCGCCGATCGGCGCCATTGCCGAGGTCGTCGAATCGCTCGACGATGACGGCAAGATCGTCGACGAACTCTCGCTGCGCGGCTGCGCGGCGGCCGTCGACGGCTCCGATGTGTTGCGTGCCTCCGTGGTCGGCCCGCCGGAGCGCGCCGCGGAACTGGGCCGCGAGCTGGCCAGGGAACTGCTCGAACTGGGCGCCCGCGAGCTGCTCAGCGCGCCGGAACCGGAGTCTGCCGGTTCCCCCACATCGGCGGTGAACCCGCCCGCCACTGACTTCATCAATTCCAGCCCAATGGAGAACAGCCAATGAGCGAGTGCAGCGTGCGAATCATCAGCACAGCGCCTTCGGGTATGCCGGTGCCGAGCGCTAGCGAGGTACTGGCATGAGCCGAGCACACAAGAAGCACCCTGGTCGGATCTTGTTCGTCGGGTCGGGTCCCGGCGATGTGGCACTGCTGACAGTGCGTGCTCGCGAGGTGCTCGGTCGCGCGACGCTGGCGTTCACCGATCCCGATGTCGACAAGAGCGTGCTCGCGCTGATCGGTATCGAGGTCGAGCCGGGCGCGGACGGCGAGCGTCCGGTCGATGTGCGGCCCGCGCTCGGCGATCCCGCCGAGGTGGCCAAGACGCTGATCGCCGAGGCGCGTAGCGGCCACGATGTGGTCCGGGTCGTCGCGGGTGATCCGCTGACGACCGATTCGGTGATCGCCGAGGTCAATGCGGTTACTCGTTCGCATATGGTCTTCGAGGTGCTGCCGGGTCTGCCCAATGGCTCGGCGGTGCCGAGCTTCGCCGGCATCGCGCTCGGCTCCGGGCACACCGAGGCCGATGTGCGCGGCGAGGTCGACTGGGCCGCGTTGGCCGCCGCACCCGGCCCGCTGGTGCTCTCGGCAACCTCGGGTCATCTGGCCGAAACCGCGAGCGCGCTGGTCGAACACGGTATGGCGCCGCAGACCCCGGTCGCGGTGACGGTGCGTGGCACCACCCGCCAGCAGCGCACCATCGAGGCCACCCTGGCCACGCTCAACAGCGCGGCGTCCGAACTGGTCGGCCCGCTGGTGGTGACCATCGGCAAGGTGGTCGCGCAGCGGTCGAAGATGTCGTGGTGGGAGTCGCGCGCGCTGTACGGCTGGACCGTGCTGGTGCCGCGCACCAAGGATCAGGCCGCCGAGATGAGCGAGCGACTGGTGACCCACGGCGCCATCCCGATGGAGGTGCCGACCATCGCGGTCGAGCCGCCGCGCAGTCCGGCCCAGATGGAGCGCGCGGTCAAGGGACTGGTCGACGGTCGCTACCAGTGGGTGGTGTTCACCTCGACCAATGCGGTGCGCGCGGTATGGGAGAAGTTCGCCGAATTCGGTTTGGACGCACGGGCCTTCTCGGGCGTGAAGATCGCCTGCGTCGGCGAGGCCACCGCGGATAAGGTGCGCTCGTTCGGCATCAATCCGGAGCTGGTGCCCAGTGGCGAACAGTCCTCCGAGGGCCTGCTCGCCGACTTCCCGCCCTACGATGACGTTTTCGACCCGGTGAACCGAGTGCTGTTGCCGCGCGCGGATATTGCCACCGAAACCCTCGCCGAGGGTCTGCGCGACCGTGGCTGGGAGATCGATGACGTCACGGCCTACCGCACGGTGCGCGCCTCGCCGCCGCCCGCCGAGACCCGCGAGATGATCAAGACCGGCGGCTTCGACGCGGTCCTGTTCACCTCGTCCTCCACGGTCCGCAATCTGGTCGGCATCGCGGGTAAGCCGCACGCGCGCACCATCGTTGCCTGCATCGGCCCGAAGACCGCCGAGACGGCCATCGAATTCGGTCTGCGCGTGGATGTGCAGCCCGAGGTCGCCCAGGTCGGCCCGCTGGTGGAGGCGCTGGCCGAGCATGCGGCACGCCTGCGTGCCGAGGGGCTGCTGCCGCCGCCCCGTAAGAAGAGCCGCCGCAGTCGGTAGCTTTCCCGGCCTTACCCGGTTGCGCGGCGAAGGCAGGCCGTTTCGAGCGACCTGCAAACAGTCGCTAGCGTCGGCCCTTCGCCGCGCAACCGGAGCCGCAACCGTCGAGCGCCGTTGATCAGCGGCTGTAGCGCATCAGGGTCCGCACCAACCGGCAGGTGGTGTCGGACGGGGGTCGGATATCGATGAGTTCGGCTGTCCGCCGGATTCTTTCATTGCTGGCCTGGCTCGGCAGGTAGATGCCGGAGTCCAGCAGCGCGATGGTCAGGCGCATCGCCTTGAGGCGGCGGTTGTGCGAGATGTACCACTTGCGCGGTCGCCCGGCGGGCAGCGGCTGCTTGCGCAGCGGGACATAAGGTCGATCGATCACCTTCGACTCGGGTGCGGTTTTGGGCACTGTGGCGTCCTCCCGTCGCGATCGGGAACCGTGGAAAGTTCCCTCGAACACGCCTTCGATTTTACTACTGCCCACCGACAAAAACGCCCGCTCACAAGGGGTTTCGGCCACCATTGCAACGCCCGCATCGGCGCGCGGGTTCACAGGTCGTGCAGTAGCCGCATGGCTTCGGGGTGGCGCAGTGTTGCGGCGCGTTCCAACCAGTACCGAGCGTCCCGGTACGCCTTGGCTTTTGCCGCGGCCGCGGCCGGATTGTCCGAGAAATCCACGCGCACATGTTGTTCGCGCAGGAATCGCGCCAAGTGGAACATCGAATCGGCATCGCCAGCTTCCGCGCCACGGCGCAGCCACCGTTCACCCTCGACCCAGTCGCCGTGTTCGAGGAAGATCACACCGAGCACCGCCATGGCATCGGCCCGGCCGCGCCGAACGGCCTCGGTCAGCAGGGCGACCGCTCGCTCCACCTTGCCCTCGCGCGCCAGCCACACTCCGAGAGTGCGCATGGCCGTTGGACTTCCGGCCCGCACCGCGCGTTCGTACCAATGCCGAGCCTCGTTGTCGAAGCCGCGGCGACTCGCGACAACTCCCATATTGCACAGCGCCTCGGGCAATCCGTCCTCGGCCGCCGGCAGGAACCACATCTCGGCGGCGTCGAGGTCCGCACGTTCCAGATACAGCGTTCCCAGCTGCTGATCGGCCCCGGGGCAGTCGGCTGCGATCGCGAACTCCAGCCACCGGATCGCCTCCGAGATCCGTCCGTCCGAGGCGAGCAGCGCACCCAGCCCCGCCATGGCCGGTCCACTGCCCTGTGCGGCGGCACGCCGGAACCACTGTTCGGCCTCGGCCGACTCGCCCGCCTCGTACAGCCGCTGCGCCAACTGCAGGATGACGCCCGGATCCCCGCCGCGCGCCAGCTTGCGCAGACCACTCCAATCGGTCCGCCGTGGCGGAATCGTGAATTCGGTCATCGTCTGCTCCTGGAACCAGACCGGCCACCCACCACCATCATCCCCCTGCCACCGCACCTCACAATTCTCAGCACGGCCGCCCGGCGCCGCGTGGCCGCAGTGTCGCGCGGTGGCCTTACCGAATCCTCGAGACATCCTTAACGGGTATCGGCGAGGCCGCCGTGCGCGCGTTCGCCGCCGAGGGCGCATCAGTGGTGTTCTGCGGACGGCGCGAACAGCTCGGCGAGCGGATTGCCGAATCCATCGGCGGGGCCGCGCATTATGTGCGTACCGATATCCGCGTTCCGGCCGAGGTCGAGCGGCTGGTCGCCGAGGTGGATCGCCGGTTCGGCCGCCTGGATGTGGCATTGAACAATGCGGGGATCAGGATCGAGGGCGCGGCCGAGGACCTTTCGGTCGAGCAGTGGGACGACGTACTCGACACCAATCTGCGCGGAATCTTCCTGTCGGTGAAATACGAAGTGCCGCTGCTGGAACGCTCCGGCGGCGGGGTGATCCTGTGTACCGCCTCCAAGTCGTTGATGGCGAGCGCGCCCGCCTACTCCGCGAGTAAGGCCGGGATCGAGGGGCTGGTGGGATCGATGGCGCAGCAGTACGGCCCGCGCGGCATCCGGGTCAATGCGATCGCGCCGGGCACCACGAATACCGCGCTGATCCGACCGGCCGGGCTGCCGGATCCGATGTGGGCGGTCTTCAAGGACGCGTGGGGTCCGCTGAATGTATCCGCGCTGGGTCGGATGGCCGAGCCCGCCGAGATCGCCCGCGCGATCCTTGCACTGTGTGGCGACGATCTCGGCTATATGGCCGGCGCCACCGTGCTGGTCGGTGGCGGTCCGTTCGGCGGCGGAAAGATGCAGATGCCGCCGGGCTTCCCGGCCCGCTGATCCGCCGGTGTACCCGCCGCGTGCAACGGGCATTCGGACCGGGCGTATCGTGCGGTTTATGACCGGATTGGACCGCCCGCGGCGGTTGCGCCGTACTCCCGCCCTGCGCCGTCTCGTGGCCGAAACAACTCTCCAGCCACGGCAATTGGTGTTGCCGATGTTCGTCGCCGATGGGCTGGACGAGCCGCGCGAGATCGGGTCCATGCCGGGGGTGCGCCAGCACTCGATGGATTCGCTGCGCAAGGCGGCGGTCGAGGCGGTCACCGCGGGGGTCGGCGGGCTGATGCTATTCGGCGTGCCGCTGCCCGAGGACAAGGACGCCACCGGCAGCAAGGCCAGCGATCCCGATGGGATCCTGAACCGCGGTCTGCGCGCGCTGGCCGAGGAGGTCGGCGATGCGACCGTTGTCATGGCCGATACCTGCCTGGACGAATTCACCGATCACGGGCACTGCGGCGTGCTGTCCGCCGACGGCGCCGTCGACAATGACGCCACCCTGCACCGCTATGTGGAGATGGCCCTCGCGCAGGCGGACGCCGGTGCGGATCTGCTCGGCACCAGCGGCATGATGGACGGCCAGGTGGGCGCGATCCGACGCGGCCTCGACGCGGTCGGGCGCACCGATACCGGCATCCTCGCCTATGCCGCCAAGTACGCCTCGGCGTTCTACGGCCCGTTCCGTGAGGCCGTCGCCTCCTCGCTGGAGGGGGATCGGCGCACTTACCAGCAGGATCCGGCGAACCGCCGCGAGTCGATCCGGGAGCTGCAGCTGGATCTGGCCGAAGGCGCGGACATCGTGATGGTGAAACCCGCGATGTCGTATCTGGATATCCTCCGCGATGTCGCCGACCACTCGACCGTGCCGGTCGCCGCGTACCAGATCTCCGGTGAGTACGCGATGATCACCGCCGCCGCCCAGCGCGGTTGGATCGACCGCCGCGCCGCCATCCTGGAATCACTGATCGGCATCCGCCGGGCGGGCGCGGACATCGTGCTCACCTACTGGGCGACCGAGGCCGCACACTGGCTGTCGTGAATTCGTCTAGATCGGATACGCCCACTCCGAATCCGTCCGATTCGGATTCGCCAGCACCGGAGTCACCACTGCCGGAGTCGTCAGCACCCGAATCGTCGGGGCCGAAGTCGTTGGATCCCGCGCTGGCCGAGTCGGTGTTGCCGGGTTCTGATCCGGATGGTCTGAGTTCTGCGGGGGTGAGTAGGGCCGAGCTGTCCTTGTCGGAGTCGGATTCGTCTGGGTCGCATCCGCGGGGAGTGAGTCCCTCCGGTTCGGATCTGGTGGGAGCGGGTTCGCCTGAGTCGTCGGGTCCGGAGTCGGCCGAGTCGGTGTTGCCGGGTTCGGATCCGGATGGTCTGAGTTCTGCGGGGGTGAGTAGGGCCGAGCTGTCCTTGTCGGAGTCGGATTCGTCTGGGTCGCATCCGCGGGGAGTGAGTCCCTCCGGTTCGGATCTGGTGGGAGCGGGTTCGCCTGAGTCGTCGGGTCCGGAGTCGGCCGAGTCGGTGTTGCCGGGTTCTGATCCGGATGGTCTGAGTTCTGCGGGAGCGAGTAGGGCCGAGCCGTTCTTGTCGGAGCCGAATTTGTCTGGGTCGCATCCGCAGGGAGCGAGTCGACCTGAGCCGTCATTGTCGGGGTCGAATTCGGCTGGGGTGCATCCCGAGGGAGCGCGTTCGGCGGAGTCGTACTCGCCGGGAGCCAATTCACCTTGGGAGCATCCGCAGGGCGCGAGTTCGCCGGGGGCGTACCTTCCGGGTACCTATCCGCCTGGGCCGTATCCACAGGGCCCTTACACACCAGGTCCATACCCACAGGGTCCCTACGCACCGGGCCCCCATCCGGGTGGTTCGGTTGTCGGGCTGCGGCCGGAGCCGCCGGAGGATATTCGGACGGCGCGGCAATTGTGGTGGGGGGTTATCGGATTTGGGATTGTGCAGTTGATCGGGTCGATTCTGGCGGCTGTGCAGCAGCGCGGTGAGTATGCGCAGAAGATGTACGACCAGGTGCATGCGAGCGATCCGAACTTCACGATGGCCAGTGCGCAGCTCATGGTTTCGCTGGCCTTTGTGGTCGGCGTGCTTATCGGTTTGTCGCTGGCCGCATTGACGCTGCTGTTCGTACATCAGATGGTGCGCGGAAAGCTGTGGGCGCGGACGCTGTTGACCGCCATCGGCGTCTGGCTGGTGCTGATCGCGGTCGGCACCCTGTTCGCGCTGGAAGCGGTGACCGGAGCGGCCTCGCTGGTGGCCGGCGCGGCCGCGATCGTGCAGGGTGTACTCGCGGCGGGCGCGGTTTATCTGAGTCACCGTCCGGACTCGACCGCATACTTTCAAATGAACCGCAGGTGAATGGGGCGTGGAGTCGCCCGCGAGTTTGTCAAGGAAACGCCAGCATGTATCGTGAGGGTTGTCACAGCGGAAATGGGAACCGGTAGTTATTTGTTACACGTTGACTTACGTCTCGTAAGAACGTCGACCAGATGGCTCCCGAAGATCGGAGGCATCGATGCGAGTGGTTATCCAACAGCCGCAGAGCATTCGACGAGATCTGCTCGTGCTGAGTCTGCTGATCCTCTTCGGCTTGGTTACCGTCGCGGTGCTGCTGTTGCCCGGCAAGGTCGGCTGATCCGGGGCCGGAGGACGATTCCCGGCGCTGCGCTCGGCGTGACCGGGAGCGTGGTGTGACGGATACCGGGAATGGCACGGCCATCCTGTTCGCGGAACCGGGCGCACGGTGGCGTTCGGTGGCCTACGGGCCGCTGCTGTGTCTGATCGTTTTGATTCTGGAATTGGTGACCGCCGCCCAGGTGCACTGGTTCGCCCTCATTTTCTGTGCCGCGCTGATCGCGGGTTTCGTTGTGCTGCAGGTGATCGCGGGGCAGCGGCATGTGAGCGTCGAGCTGACCGATACCGCGTTGCGCGAGGGCACCGAAACCCTGCCGCTGGCGACCATCGATGCGGTGCTGCCCGAGCGGGACGAGGATTCCTGGGACGATGAGGATTGGGAATCGGCGCGTTCGCTCGGTGAGTTGAGCGGGGTGCCGCGTCGGCGCAAGGGCATCGGGCTGCGACTGGTCGACGGTGTTCTGGTCCAGGCGTGGGCGAAGAATCACCGCGGACTGCGGGCCGCGCTCACCGAGGCATTGGGCGGGACCGACCCGGACAAGGCCGAGGACGCGGGCCGCGCCGCGCCGAGCACTGAGGAAACCGAACACAGCGAGAACGGAGCGGATCGTTGAAGCGATTGATCGTGCTCGGTGACCGAATGCTGCCCGCGTTGGTCGAACTGACGCTCGCCCTGGCCTGCGCGGTCTTCGCGGTGGTGAGTTGGCGCAGCGGGTTGATCACCACCACCTTCGCCCCCTCGGGCGAGGTGCCCGGCTTCCAGGCCACCCGCTATAGCGGCCCGCGGCTGGTCCTGGCTACTTTCCTGGTCATTGTCGGCGGCGCGCTCGCCATTGATGCCGTCGCGCGGACGGTGCGGGCCGCGCGGTCGCGCTGAGGGTTCGGGCTGTTCTGCGTGGGCGTTACCGCCCAGCGATGCCTGGCGGATGTGCCGCGACTCGGTTACCGTGCAAGTGCCGCGCCGCGAGGTGTCTCGGTCGCAACGGTCGGCATTCGGTGAATACTGTTGTGGCCGTTATGCTTTCGGCCGACTATCCGCACCGTGTCGACTGGGAGAAATGCTTGTGATTCGTTTTGCCGGGAAAGTGTGCGCGGCGGTTGCCGTGGCGGCCGCGATCGGTGCGGCACCCGCATGGGCCGCACCGGGACTGCCGCTGGAGCCCGCGGAGACCGAGGTGGCCCAGCCCGCCCCGATCTTCGTGCCCGATTCGGGTTCGGCGGGTGTCTACAACAACTTCATGTGCCAGCTGCACACCATCTCGGCCTCGGCGCCGTGCATGTACACCTAGTTCCAGTTCTGGTAGATGTCCAGCAGGCGGCCACTGTGGGTGCCCGGCGCGTTGAGGTACAGCACGACGGTGCCGTCCGGATGGCTGGCCGCCTCCGTGATGACCTGACGCAATGAGGCGTGCACGCCGCCGTTTTCGTCGTGGTAGATCTCGGAGTCGGCCTTCAGCCCGGCCCCGATCCGGCTGAGCGGCACCACCATGGTGATCAATGCGGGCACCGGTCCGTCGCCGAGTGTCGTGGTCTCCGCGTGATTCAGGTGCAGCCCGACCCGGTCGGGCTGCACGACCGGATCCGCGGCGGCGGCGGACCCGGCGCCGAAGGTCCCGGCGGCCGCGACCGCGGCACAGATCGTGGCACTGATGACGGCAAACCGCATGGTGCTCTCCCGATGGCATAGATGGTGCGACGACACTCCGAGATTACGCACCAGCAATCATTCAGCCACCGATATCGCCGCGAACCGCGATCGGCGTGTTGCCTGCCGGACTCCGGTGTGGCTGCGGTCTGCATCACCTCCACTACACCCTGTCGTCGACTCCTTCGGATCGGGCTGCGACACTGGACGTCGTGAGTTCTTCTCCGCGCGCGACCAGGGCATCGGTGCCGGTCTCGGCTCAGCTCTTCGACCGGGCTGCTTCGGTGATTCCGGGTGGTGTCAACTCGCCGGTGCGGGCATTCAAGTCCGTCGGCGGCACACCGCGATTCATCGCCTCGGCCAACGGTTACACGCTCATCGATGTCGACGGCAACGAATATGTCGACCTGGTGTGTTCCTGGGGTCCGATGATCCTCGGCCACGCGCACCCCGCGGTGGTCGAGGCGGTGCAGCGCGCGGCCGTTGGCGGACTGTCCTTCGGCGCGCCGACCGAGGCGGAAATCGAACTCGCCGAGCTGATCGCCGAGCGGGTGGCGCCGGTGGACCGGGTCCGCCTGGTGAACTCCGGCACCGAGGCCACCATGAGCGCGGTCCGGCTGGCGCGCGGTTACACCGGCCGCGCCAAGATCATCAAGTTCGCCGGTTGCTATCACGGCCATGTGGACGCCCTGCTGGCCGACGCCGGGTCCGGTGTCGCCACGCTCGGCCTGCCGACCTCGCCCGGTGTCACCGGCGCACAGGCGGGCGACACCATCGTGCTGCCCTACAACGACATCGACGCCGTCGCCGCGGCCTTCGCCGCGCATCCGGGTGAGATCGCGGGTGTGATCACCGAGGCCGCCGCGGGCAATATGGGCGCGATCGCGCCGCTGCCCGGCTTCAACCAAGGACTGCGCAAGCTGACCGCCGAGCACGGCGCGCTGCTGATCATGGACGAGGTGATGACCGGATTCCGGGTCAGCCGGTCCGGCTGGTTCGGCCTCGACGGCGTCGCCGGTGACCTCTACACCTTCGGCAAGGTGATGAGTGGTGGACTGCCCGCCGCCGCCTTCGGCGGACGCGCCGAGATCATGAATCACCTTGCGCCGCTCGGCCCGGTGTATCAGGCGGGCACCCTCTCCGGCAATCCGGTCGCGGTCGCCGCGGGGCTCGCCTCGTTGCGCGCGGCCGATGACGCGGTGTACGCCGCACTCGATCGCAACGCCGAGCGACTCGGCGGCCTGTTCACCGAGGCGCTCACCGCGGCCGGGGTCGAGCATCGGGTTCAGTTCGCGGGCAATATGGTGAGCGTGTTCTTCGCCGACCGTCCGGTCACCGACTACGCTGCCGCCAAAGCCAGTCAGACCTGGCGTTTTCCCGCTTTCTTCCACGCGTTGCTAGATGGCGGCGTGTACGCGCCGCCGAGCGCGTTCGAGGCCTGGTTCGTCTCCGCGGCGCTCGACGAGGACGCGTTCGACCGTATCGCCGCAGCCCTGCCCGCCGCCGCACACGCGGCCGCGGCCGCCACCCCCGAAGGATCCAGCGCGTGAGTTCCGACCAGCCAGATTCCGAAGAGCGCGAACTACCACCGACTCCGGTCGCGAGCGCCGAGGCCGCCGGGCCCGGCGTCGAGACGCCCGAGGACGACGCCATCGAAACCATCGTGCACGTGTTGCGACACGGCGAGGTGCACAACCCGAAGGGCATTCTCTACGGTCGCCTGCCCGGGTTCAGCCTCTCGGTCACCGGGCGCGCGCAGGCCGGTGCGGTGGCGCGTTCGCTCGCCGATCATGACATCGCGCTGGTCATCGCCTCGCCGCTACAGCGCGCGCAGGAGACCGCCGAGCCGATCGCCAGGCAGCACGGGCTGATCGTGCGCACCGACGAGAACCTGATCGAGGCCGGTAATACCTTCGAGGGCCTGCGGGTTTCGGTCGGTGACGGCGCGCTGCGCAAGCCTAGGCACTGGTGGAAGCTGCGCGATCCGTTCACCCCGTCCTGGGGCGAGCCGTATCTGCAGATCGCGCACCGCATGCTGGCCGCGGTGAACAAGGCCCGGGTGGAGGCGGCCGGACATGAGGCGGTGCTGGTCTCACATCAGCTGCCGGTCTGGACGCTGCGGCGGTTCCTGCAGGGCCAGCGGCTCTGGCACGATCCGCGCCACCGGCAGTGCTCGCTCGCCTCGCTGACCTCGCTGGTCTACCAGGGCGACACCCTCGTCGACATCGTCTACTCCGAACCCGCTGGCGGTTCGGATCCCACGGTGCACGGCGCATGAGAACTTCCTCCCGGCCGTTGGCCCGGCGCTGTGCGCCGGTCCTGCTCGCGTGCGTGGCCCTGGTCGCCGTGCTCGCGGGTTGTTCGACCGGGAAGGATGCGGTGGCCTCCGGCGGTACGTTCGAATTCGTCTCGCCCGGTGGCAAAACCGATATTTACTATGACCCGCCCGCCGCGCGTGGCACCATCGGCAAGCTCGCCGGGCCGGATCTGATGACCTCGGGCAAGACCACTTCGGTCGCCGACTTCCCCAACAAGGTGGTCGTCCTGAATCTGTGGGGGCAGTGGTGCGGGCCGTGCCGCGCTGAGGCGCCCGCGCTCGAAAAGGTCTACGAGGCAACAAAGGACAGGGGCGTCGTCTTTCTCGGCATCAATGTCCGTGATTTCCAGCAGGACAAGGCGCAGGACTTCGTCGTCGACAACAAGGTCGGTTATCCGTCCGTCTACGACCCGTCCATGCGCACCCTGCTCGCGCTCGGCGGCAACTTCCCGACCAGTGTCATTCCCACCACGCTGGTGCTGGATCGGCAACATCGGGTGGCCGCTGTCTTCCTCCGGTCGCTCTTGGCGGAAGACCTCCAACCAGTCGTCGAACGCATTGCCGCGGAAGGTTCCCAGTGACCCCGTGCCGCCGTTCGGCCCATGCCGTAATTACATCCCGCTCGATATCGAGCGGTAGGAAGGTGCAATCGTGAATCGCGATCGCCGTACTCGTAGCCCGCGCGCGTGTCGCCCGCGGCAGGCCGCTCGACTCGTTCGCGGTGTCTGGACCGTCGATGACCGGTGGGTCGGCGTGGCCGCCGTACCGCGCAGCGCCGCGGCCGATTCCATGATGGACTTTGTTCCCCCCGCAACAAATACTTCTGCGGCGCCGGTGCCCGAGCGCGACGATCGACCCCCGGTGGAGATCGACTGATGGTGCTGGCCGCAGTTGGTGATTCGTTCCAGCAGACGGCGGCGACCGGGCCGCTGTTGTTGGCACTCGGCGCCTGCCTTCTGGCCGGGCTGGTCTCGTTCGCCTCGCCGTGTGTGGTGCCGCTGGTTCCGGGTTACCTGTCCTACCTCGCCGGGCTGGTCGGTGCCGAGGCGCCGCCCGCCACCGCCGCACAAGCCAAAAGCCTTGGCGGTACGGCGGTTTCGGAGCGGGCTGCGGCACGCACGGGTCGGCTGCGGGTGGCCGGCGCGGCCGGCCTGTTCGTCGCCGGATTCACCGTCGTGTTCGTGCTCGCCACCGCGACGGTTTTCGGTGTCATCCAGACCTTGAATGTGAATCGTGAACTGCTGCAACGGGTTGGCGGTGTGGTCACCATCCTGATGGGTCTGGTGTTCATCGGTCTGGTCCCCGCATTGCAGCGCGATACCCGGATGGAGCCGCGCAGGCTCACCAGCATCGCGGGCGCTCCGCTGCTCGGCGCGGTCTTCGCGCTCGGCTGGACGCCGTGTCTCGGGCCGACGCTGTCCGGGGTGATGGCGGTCTCGGCCGGGACCGACGGCACGACGGCGGTGCGCGGCGTCGCGCTGATCGTCGCCTACTGCCTCGGTCTCGGACTGCCGTTCGTGATCCTGGCCTTCGGTTCGGCGAGTGCGCTGCGCGGTGTCGGCTGGCTGCGGCGCAATTCCCGCACTATTCAGCTCATCGGCGGCATGCTGCTGGTCGCGGTCGGCATCGCGCTGGTCACCGGGGCATGGGACCAGTTCGTCGCCTGGGTGCGCGATGCATTCGTTTCCGAGGTGACCTTGCCGATATGACCGTGATCGACAGACCCGAGGCGCCGGTGACACCGCCGCGCCAATCGCTACCGGGTCGCGCGTGGGCGCTCGTGCGCAATGCCTGGCGCGGGCTCACCAGTATGCGCACCGCGCTGGTGCTGCTGTTCCTGCTGGCCTTGGCCGCTATTCCGGGGGCGCTGCTGCCGCAGCGGAATCTCAATGAGGGCAAGGTCGCCCAGTACATCGCCGACCGCCGGACGCTCGGTCCGTGGATGGACCGGTTCCAGCTGTTCGACGTGTTCTCCAGTTTCTGGTTCACGGCGATCTATGCGCTGCTGTTCATCTCGCTGGTCGGCTGCATTCTGCCGCGCTGCCTGGACCACTACCGCGCACTGCGCACACCGCCGGTTCGGGTGCCGCGCAACCTGTCGCGGCTGCCGCACCATTACTCCGAGACGGTCGACGGCGCCCCGGACGCGGTACTCGAACACGCGCGAAAGGAACTGCGCGGCTGGCGAACCGAGGTGCGCGAGGGCACCCGTGACGGTGAGATCACCCTGTCCGCGGAAAAGGGCTATACCCGCGAACTCGGCAACCTCGTCTTCCACCTGGCCCTGGTCGGACTGCTCGTCGCCATCGCGGTCGGCAAGCTTTTCGGGTACGAGGGCAGTGTGATCGTCATCGCGAACAACGGTCCCGGCTTCTGCACCACCTCGCCCGCGGTCTTCGACTCGTTCAAGGCGGGCAATATCAACGACGGCACCGGTATGGCGCCGCTGTGTGTGCGGGTCAAGGACTTCAAGGCCGACTACCTGAAGAACGGCCAGGCCGAGATGTTCACCTCGAATATCGAATATCAGGCCGAGGCCGATCTGCAGAGCAATACCTGGCGCGCTGCGCAGATTCAGGTGAACCATCCACTGCGCGTCGCGGGGGACCGGCTGTACCTGCAGGGCCACGGATTCGCGCCGACATTCACGGTGACCTTCCCGAACGGGCAGACCCGAACCGAGACCGTCCAGTGGCGGCCCGATAATGCCCAGACCTTCCTGTCCAGCGGTGTGCTGCGGATCGATCCACCCGGCGGCATGTACGCGACCGACGAAGAACGCCGCAAGAACCAGATCGCCGTCGAGGGGCTGTTCGCGCCGACCGCCCTGCTCCACGGCAGCCTGCTGACCTCGTCGTTCCCGACCATGAACGATCCGGCGGTCGCGGTGGACGTCTACCGCGGCGACACCGGTCTGGACACCGGTAAGCCGCAGTCGCTGTTCGCGCTGGATCCCGAGCAGATCAAGCAGGGGCGACTGACCAAGGAGGCCAGGGTCAACCTGCGGCCCGGCGAGTCGACCACCCTGCCCAATGGCACCAAGGTCACCTTCGACGGCGCGCAGGAATTCGTGAACCTGCAGGTATCGCATGATCCGGCGCAGCAGTGGGTGCTGGTGAGTGCGCTGGCCATGATGGCCGGGCTGCTGGTGTCGCTGCTGGTGAAGCGGCGACGCATCTGGATCCGCTGCTACCCGGCCGACGATGAAGCCGGTAACGTTGATAAACGACGCACCGTAGTAGAGATGGGCGGGCTCGCCAGAACCGATCAGGCGGGCTGGGGCGGCGAGTTCGATCGCCTGCGCAAGCGCCTGCTCGATGACCAATCCGCCGCGTCCACGGACCGACCGGGAGAGTGACCATGCCGATCGACGAGACCATCGCCCAGTACAGCGACCTCGCCTTCAAATCGGCGATCGTCGTGTACGCGCTGGTGATGGTGCTGCTGATCATGCAGTACGCGGCAGCGCGGACACAAAAGGTCGTCGCGCGTGAACTGGTGACCGCTGGTGGCGGCGCTGAACGTCCCGCGGCGCCGGGGCGGGTCGAGACGCCGCAGGCCAAGCCGTTCGCGGAACGCGCTGGCAATATGGCGTTCTCGGTGCTGTTCGTCGCCATCGCCCTGCACGTGACCTCGATCGTCTTGCGCGGCTTCGCGACCCACCGCTTTCCGCTCGGCAATATGTACGAGTTCGTCACCATGGCGACCGCCGCGGCCGCCGTCGTCGGCATGGCGTTCCTGCGCGAACAGCGCTACCGGTCGATGTGGGTATTCCTGCTCGTCCCGATCCTGATCCTGCTGTTCCTGGCGGGTACGGCGCTCTATGCCGACGCGGCACCCGTTGTGCCAGCGCTGAGGTCGTTCTGGCTGCCCTTCCACGTCACCATCGTCAGTATCGGCAGCGGTGTCTTCATGGTCTCCGGCATCGCCAGCCTGCTCTTCCTCTACCGTCTGCGTCAGCCCGAAGGCGCCGAATCCGCCAATATCCTCGGCACCATCGCCCGTCGCCTCCCCGACGCCCGCACCCTGGACCGTCTCGCCTACAAAACGACCATCATCGGCTTCCCCCTCTTCGGCGCAGGCGTAATCCTGGGCGCCATCTGGGCCGAAGCCGCGTGGGGCCGCTTCTGGGGCTGGGATCCGAAGGAGACCTGCTCCTTCATCGCCTGGGTCCTCTATGCCGCGTACTTGCACGCCCGCGCGACCTCGGGCTGGCGCGACACCAAGGCCGCGTATATCAACGTCGCAGCCTTTGTCGCGATGCTCTTCAACCTGTTCATCATCAATATCGTGATCAGTGGGTTGCACTCGTACGCTGGGTTGAACTAACTGGTTTCACCAGCAGAAATGCCTATCACTCCGGTACTGCCGTAGCGATTTA
The DNA here is from genome assembly GCF_053602975.1 of Nocardia sp. NPDC004278. Lineage (NCBI taxonomy): Bacteria > Bacillati > Actinomycetota > Actinomycetes > Mycobacteriales > Nocardiaceae > Nocardia > Nocardia sp. NPDC004278. Next base: position 58,219 of record NZ_JBSGEQ010000004.1, on the reverse strand, counting down.
TTTCGAGCTCGGCCCGCAGTGAGTACGCAGTAGCCTTACGACGGACACACGCCGATACGCGATGATGACAAATGAACTCCTGGTAGCGCAATTGATCTCAGCAATCACTGCTCTACCAGGAGTTCACTCAAATCTCGAGCGTCACAGACCCAACACCGTAGTTCTCAGACGCTCACTCAGAAGCACCAGACTGCGCTACCGAGGGGGATACACCACGTAGCTGATCCGAATGATCCCCCACCCTGGACTGGAGTGGCGGAGGGCGACGGAGGCGCCGCGGCAGTCGAATCGGCAGTGGCTGCGGGCGCTGCGAGGACGAGCAGGGGCGCGGCAATAACAGTCGCGGCTAGGGTTTTGACGAACTTGCTGGACATGTTGCTTCCTTACAACGAGCGTTATGACGTCCGCGTAGTAGGCCGCGCTGCCGAGCTACCGGACTGGGGCTGCGAGTGCGTTACCGTGCCGAATCGACTTTGTGGCACACGATTCGCTACTTTGTGAAGTGCATGATGCGTCCCGGTAGGAACGCGCATTCACGCTGGCCGACAGCTGCAGCATCGACCGGACCGAACAAGACGTCATTGGTACCGCGGAAGGCGTCATTACTAGCATACCGCTGGCTACCCAACGATTCGGCCGGAACGACAGCATTTAGAACATAACTTTCCTGTTAAAGCGAGCATCTGAGAACCGTTGCGGGTATGGCGGCGCTATCGCCCAGATCCAGCTGTGAGTGGGAGATCCGGAGGACTTACCGTGATGGCCGGCATTCCTCGCCTGGGGCTGTGAGCGAATTCGGCGACGATCTTCTCGATAGGCCACTTCGAGAATGGCACCGTGTTATTCCGGTGTCGCGCATAATGTTTCCTCTTTGCCAGGCCGCCACGCGCGACCCTCGAAGCATCCGGGCGCGCGAATCCGGGGCCGACTACGCGGTGTGTGAAATCCAGGTGGCCCAGACTTCAACAGCCCTGGATTCCGGTACACCTGCACGGACCCCAGAAGTAGTGGCACCCGTAAACCTGGCTTTTGGCCGGTTTTAAGCCGGGTTAACGTGCTACGCGACAAGCGAATTCGATGATAGGAAAGTCAATGAAGAGGACAGTTGTCGGTTGCGTGGCCGTGGTGGCATTCGCCCTCGGGGGCGGTGCGGCAATGGGTTCCGCCGCGGCGTCGCCCGGTATTGCGCTGGAACCGGCCCCGGCGAACACCGCACAGACGGCGGAGGCCACGGCCGGTGGTACCGGATCCGCCGATGCCCCGGTGAAGGTCCTCAAACTGCTGGGAATCAACTCGATGTGCACCTTGTCCGCCAACTTTGTGGGATGCAACGGGATGCCGTGGTGACCACCAGGTAGTGGCCCGGCCCACCCGCGTCGATAAGTCGTGTGCGGCAGTATCGAATACTGCCGCACACGGTCTCAGCGGGTGGGGCTTGCCAACATTTCGCGCCAATGGCCCGGCTTGTACCGCGCGTTACATCGATGTAGTTCGTTTGCGGTAGACAACATTCACCTATTCGGGCTTTGCTGTACCGGAGCGGAATCGGCGTCTGCAATGTGGCTGCTCCGGGTATCGGGCTGAGGCCCGGTCAGAGGATTTCCGGACAGCGCCGCAGGACGCGTGAAACCGGACACATCGCGGGAGTATTGAGCGGCCGGGGAGACAAACCGGGACTATGAAGTCGTGAACAAGGACGGAGCGCCCGTTGTGTACGCGATTGTGACCGGGGCACGGGCGGCGCGGGATGTCGGCAAGCTGGTCGACCTGGCCCAGCGGGACGGTTGGGATGTGTGTGTGATCGCGTCGCCGAACGGCCGTCGGTTCATCGACGTCGATGACCTTGCGGCGCGGACCGGACATCCGGTGCGCAGTGAGTACAAGGAGCCGGATGCTCCGGATGAGCTACCACCGGCGGACGGGATGATCGTCGCGCCGGTTACCTCCAACTCACTTGCGAAATGGGCGGCCGGTATCTCCGATACTTTGCCGCTGGGGCTGTTGGTGGAGGCCGTCGGTTTGGAAATGCCTGTGGTGGCAGTGCCGTTCACCAATCGAGCGCTGATCAACTTTCCCGCCGTGCGGGAGGCGGTGCGCAAGCTTTCGGAGTGGGGCGTGACCATGCTGATCGAAGATCATGAGCCGAACGCCGACGGCGACTCGGTTGAGCGCTTCCCGTGGGCCGCGGCGTGGGGAGCGCTGCTCGATCACCCTCGGCTGGCAGTCAGCGAATAACGTTCGGAGACAGGGGGAAGCCGGCGTGCTGGTCTACAGCCGGTGGACGCAGACTACGAATTGGCGTTGTTGGTAGACGATTCCGCGGTCGCTGGCGGAGCAGACGTTGACGTTCGTGGTGTTCTGCTTGACATCGACTACGCGGACGCCATCGGGGATGCCCTTGGTGGCGCAGTCGATGCGCTTGGGGTTGTCCTTGTTCGGGTCCATGCAGCCGCCGACTACCCAGTCGATGTCCAGGCAGAGGGCGGCGCGGTTGATGCCGCGCAGCGTGTCGTTGAGCGTGCGGTCGGCATCGCTGGGGCAGACGGCGTTCTCGGACACCTTGTCGATGACCTTGTAGTTGGAAGTCGCACTGCCACAGGCGGCTTTGCCGAGGGTGGCGGTGTCGCCGTTGTGGCCGATCTCGACGCAATCACCGACCTCCACCTTCAGGCCACCGGCGATCTTGTCGAAGGTGCTGCGGATGGCGGAGGTCGTCGTCGGTGCCTCGGTGGTGGCCAGTGGCATGTCGGAGGTCGTCGGCAGTGCCGATGTGGTTGGCGCGGCGTCGTTCTGGGCCGCGGGCGAGGGGCCGCCGCCGGTGGACTTGTCGTTGCTGAGCGACATCGCGGCCACGGCGACGACGGCCGCCGCCAGCGCAGTCACCCCGATGAAGACCGTCAAGGTCACACCGGCACGGACACGTTGACGCGACACTGGACGTCCTCCAGGGGTGTTCGAACTCGCGCGCGGAGATCCGAAGTTGAATGTTGCATTTTGATTGAGCACGTCATGCCTACACCATCCGGTGCGCGGCGTCGAGTCATCCCATTTTTGGGAAATGCAAGATACCCTTCTGAAACGATCATGGGTCGGATCCGGGGTAACAATTGAATAACGATGATCGCTCAGGGGTGTGCCAAATGCGGTGCGGGGCAACAAGCTACGTGGCGCTAGACGCGTCATCCGGCTACCGAGGCCGGTGCTTGTCAGAAGGAAACTTTGATGAAGTTCGGCATGCTGGCCGTCACTTTCTTGTCCCTCGCCGCCGTTGGAGTCGCCGCGGGAACCGCGCACGCCAACCCTGCGGAAGTCGCCAAAGACGTGTCGGCCTCCGGTGTCGAGCAGGGAATCGGTTACCACACTGTGCTTTCCGACACCAAGGACGAACGCAAGGAAACGCACCGGGTCGTGACCACCGCCGTCGACAGCGGCAAGTTCGAACTCACCGATAACGGGACCAAGGTCCTGCTGAAGTCCGATACCGGTGCCGTGGTCGCCGAAGTTCCGCTGACCTACCAGCTCTCCGGCACGAATGTCGCGGTCGACCAGGCCATCACCGATGGCGGCCGGACCCTCGCTCTCACACCGAAACTGACCGCCAAGAACATCGGCGAAATGCAGCCGGTCAACTCCATGGCCCGCCTGACCGACGAAATCAACAAAAACATCGTCGGCGTGATCCTCGGCGGCGCACTCGGCCTCGTTATCGGCGCCATCGTCGGCGTCTTCTTCTTCAGCATCATCACCGGCCCCATCGGCGCCGTAGTGGGCGCCATCGCCGGTGGCTACATCATGGGCGGCCAATCCTTCATGGACGCCATGATGGCGGTCGTCAACGGCGAGCAGTGATCGTTTGAGCTATCGCACACCCGTGGCTATCTCGCGCAGGTAGCCACTGGGTGTGCGAGACACTCAGGTGATCGCGGCGTGACTTCGTTGCACTTCGTCGGCGACGCCCGCCCTGATGGTGCCTTCGGCTCGTCGGCCAATGTGGTGCCCTACCTGGCCTCGCGCTCCGCGACCAAGGGATTCGCGCCGCTGGAACCACCGGGCGAATCGAGGGGGCAACCGCTCAGCGCTCGGTCGGCCCGTCGCCGTCACGATGCTGGCGCGAGATGCGCCAGAGAAATTCGGGGTCGTCATCGGGCCCCATGATGCGCTTGCGTTGTGGTGACCGCGTGGATGGAGCGCTTGGTCCGGACTTCTCGGGGCCGAACGCCTTCCAGCACAACACCGCGACTGCCACAACTGCGATGAGTGCCAACAGGTACGTCACGTCGCTCACCTCCTGCTAACGAGGGTAGTCGCGTGTGTAGCCTTCGAACACTGCTGACGCGAAATTCACTCTGCAGGGTAGGTGCGGGCCCCTAGACGGGAGGGGATCGCTACGGGCCCGCATCGGCCACGATCAGCGTGCGGTGGCCTCGGTGGTCAGCGACCTGAGCAGTTGGAGTACTTCGGACTCGCGGAACCGGCGGTGTCCACCCGGTGTGCGCAGCGACCCGAGGCGCCCGGCGTGGGCCCAGCGGGTGACGGTCTTCGGATCGACGTGGAACATGGCGGCCACTTGGCCCGGTGTCAGCAGGGTGTCCTGGCCGCCGACGGTGATCGCAGTCATAGCAAACCTCTCCGTTCTCGACAGTTCCCTCATCAGATGGCGCCATCGTTGCACTGCCACCCCTAGGTACTCGAACCACCTACAGTTGGTAAAGGGGAAGTAATAGACAAATGGGATAGAGGCCCTACCTCGGCAGGAGGTGTGGGCGATAGCTTCGCATAGGCTGGACGACGTGAGTGACGCAACTCCACCCAAAGGTGACCCAGGACAGCAAACGGCTGGCACCGGCGCGCGGCTGGCCCGCAATCTGGTGCTCTACACGCTCGCCAGGCTGGGGTTGGTCGTCGTCATCACGGCCGTGATCATTGGCATCGCCCGGCTGGTCTCGGTGGAGATCCCGATGGTGGTCGCCGCCCTGTTCGCCTTGATCATCGCCATGCCGCTGTCGCTGACGGTGTTCAAGAGGTTGCGGGCGCGGGTCAACGAGGACATCGCGATCGTCGATGCCAAGCGCCGTCAGGACAAGGCGCAACTGCGCGCCCGACTGCGCGGTGATGACGACTCGACCGGGGCGGCTTCGTGAAGTACTGCGACCGTAGTGCCCCGCGCGGCTGGGTCGACAATGCCGTGCGTCTCATCGAGGCCGATACCCAGCGCAGCGCCGACACCCACCTGCTCCGGTACCCGTTGCCGGCGGCGTGGAGCGTCCAGCTGTACCTGAAGGATGAGTCGACGCATATCACCGGCAGTCTCAAGCACCGGCTGGCGCGGTCGCTGTTCCTGTACGCGATCTGCAACGGCTGGATCACCGAGGGCACCACGGTGGTGGAAGCGTCCTCGGGGTCGACGGCGGTCAGCGAGGCGTATTTCGCCAAACTGCTCGGCCTCGATTTCGTGGCGGTAATGCCAGCGAGCACCTCGCCGCAGAAGATCGAGTTGATCGAGGCCCAAGGCGGCCGTTGTCATTTCGTGCAGCGCCCACCGGAGATGTACACCGAGGCGGCCCGGTTGGCCGCCGAATGCGGTGGTCACTTCATGGACCAGTTCACGCACGCCGAGCGCGCCACCGACTGGCGCGGCAATAACAACATCGCCGAATCCATCTTCGAGCAAATGGAATTGGAAACCCATCCGGTGCCGGACTGGATCGTGGTCGGCGCGGGCACCGGCGGTACCAGCGCCACCATCGGCCGCTACATCCGCTACCACCGCTACCCATCGAAGCTGGCCGTCGTCGATCCGGAGAACTCCGCGTTCTTCGGCGGCTACGAGACCGCCGACGCCGGATATCAGACCGGAATGCCTTCGCGTATAGAGGGAATCGGCCGCCCCCGGGTGGAGCCGTCCTTCATCGGCCAGGTGGTGGACCGGATGATCGAGGTCCCCGATGCCGCATCGATCGCGACCGCGCGGCACGCGAGTCGGGTAATCGGCCGCCGCGTAGGCGGTTCCACCGGCACCAATCTGTGGGGCGCCTTCGCGCTCATCGCCGAAATGATCGGCGCCGGTCGTTCCGGCAGTGTGGTGACCCTGCTGTGCGACGGCGGGGATCGCTATGCCGGAACGTATTTCGACGATGCGTGGGTCGAGGCGCAGGGCCTTAGCCTCGCCGAACCCGCGGCGGTTCTGGAAAAGTTCACCGCGACCGGGATCTGGTCGGGCTAGTCGCCGCACGCATATCCCTGACCCCGTCATCCCGGCCGTAGCGCCGGGGCGGCGGGGTTTTTGCTTTCTCCGGTAGCGAACTCCGACGTCGTCAATTTTTGTTGACAACTCGCGATGGCGTCAACCAAAATTGACGTCATGACTGAAGCAACCACACTGGCGGCCGCTGCGGGCAGTCCCGACCCCAGGGTCGGGCTGCGCGCGGTGCTCGCACTGCGTCGGCTGCTCGAACGGCTGGAGGCGATCCAGGTGACCAATGCCCGCGAACAGGGGTGGTCATGGCAGGCGATCGCGGAGGCGCTCGAGGTCAGCAAGCAGGCGGTCCACCAGAAATACAACCGGAGAGGCGGGAACCGCTGATGTTCGAACGGTTCAGCAGGGCAGCGAGGATCGCGATCGTCAGCGCCCAGGAAGACGCGCGCGAGCTGCGCTCACCCAGGATCGAGGTGGAGCATGTGCTGCTCGGCGTGTTGTCGCAGGGTGAGCCGGAGTTGAAGACGCTGCTCGAAGAGATGGGCGTCACGCATCGGGACGCGCTGAAAACCCTTGGCCGACAAAGCAAAGGTCAGCCGCTGGGGGAAGAGGATGCCGAGGCGCTGCGCTCGATCGGCATCGACCTGGACGCGGTGCGGGAGAGTCTGGAGGCGACCTTCGGTGCGGATGCGCTGGAGCGGGCGGCCCCCGAGGAGCGATCCAGATTCGGCTTCGGTCGCGACCGGAATTGGGGTCACATCCCATTTACCCGGGATGCGAAGAAGGTCATGGAACTGGGACTGCGAGAAGCGCTGGCCCGCAAGGAGAAGACCATCGAATCCGGACACCTGCTGCTCGGCATTCTGCGCGCGCCCAATGCGAACACCACCCGCATCCTGGGCGGTGCGAAGGCGATCGACGATCTCCGGCCGAAGGTGCACGCGCTGCTCGATCGTGCCGCGTGAGGGTTGGGTATGTGCATGCCACGGGATTTGCGTTTTGGGGCAGCACACGCCCGCCCTCCGGGCCTAGCATCGTGGCATGCAGCTTCTGATTCGGTTGATCATCAACGCGGTGGCCATCTGGCTGGCCGCCGCCTGGGTCGACAAGATCGAAATCCTCAGCCCAGCCGACAAGGGCAATGGCGGGAAAGTCATTGTCATCCTGGCCGTCGCCGTGGTCTTCACCGTGGTGAACGCCCTGGTCAAGCCGATCGTGAAACTTCTATCGCTGCCGCTGGTCATCCTGACCCTCGGTCTGTTCCTGCTGGTGATCAACGCGCTGATGCTGTGGCTCACCGCGAAGATCAGCGAGACCACCGACTACGGCCTGCGCGTCGACGGCTTCTGGGCCGCGCTCTGGGGCGGCATCATCGTCGCCCTGGTCAACTGGATCCTCGGCGTTCTGGTGCCGGACGGCGACTAGCAGCTGCGCGCCGCGTCAACCGCTCGTTCGATGGCGGAGTGGGGCTGAGCGTGCATTCTTCGAGCGAACGAGGCGGAAATCGCCGGATTCGGCCGGAAGGTGCGCGCTCGGACCCGCCCGCGACAAACCGGTGCGGCGCGTCGAAGTTCCTAACCGGCGATACCGAGCGCCAGCGCGGTAACCGCCGACCACACCAGCAGCGCCAGCCCCGAATCGCGCAGGGCCGGAATCAATTCCAACCCACCCTTACCGGAGCGCACCGGTGCGTTGGCGCGCACCGCCAGCGGCACCGCAACCAGCCCGACCAACGCCCACGGCGTGCGCACGACCAGCAGCAGCGTGGCGATGAACGGCACCGCGAGCAGCGCCAAGTGCAGCGTGCGGGTGCGCGGATCGCCGAGTTTGACCGCGAGGGTGACCTTCCCGGATTCGGTATCGGTCGGGATATCGCGCAGGTTATTGGCGACCAGCACCGCACTGGAGAATGCCCCGACCCCGACCGCGAGTACCAGTCCCGCCCATTCGATCCGCTCGGCCTGCACGAATTCGGTGCCGAGCACGCCGATCAGACCGAAGAATACGAATACCGCCAACTCGCCGAAACCGCTATAGCCGTACGGCTTGCTGCCACCGGTGTAATACCAGGCCCCGGCCAGGCAGGCCGCGCCGACCAGCAGCAACCACCACGCCGTCGCGATGACGAGCACCAGTCCGAAGACCGCACCGATGGCCAGGCTGATGATCGCGGCATTCTTGACCGCGGCGGGGGAGGCGAGCTTCTGCCCGACCAGCCGCAGCGGCCCGACGCGCACGTCATCGGTGCCGCGGATGCCGTCGGAGTAGTCGTTGGCGTAATTCACCCCGATGATCAGGGCCAGCGAAACCAGCAGCGCCAGAACGGCTTTCCACCACACCGCACCATCGATGGAGGCGGCGGCGCCGGTTCCGGCCAGGACAGGGGCGATCGCGTTCGGCAGGGTGCGGGGCCGTGCGCCCTCGATCCATTGCGCTGCAGTAGCCATATTCGCAGCCTAATGCGCGGCGCCGGTGCAGTCTGCTCGGGCGGTTCGGTTGGCTGGCCCGGTTCAGTTGGACTCGGTGGCCGCCTTCAATGAATGCGCTGAGGGGCGGCCGTGATCACCGCCTGTCGAACGATTTCGAACTCACCCAGCCCAAGCTACGCATCCGCGCAGAACAGGGGATAAACCATGCCAGCCCCGCAGGCATTGCTCGCATACGATAGCGACGGAATGTTTCCTGACCAGAGCGGCCCGATCGGCCGGAGTCGAACCTTGACGACGCCCGCAGGCGAATCGGTCTCAGTGGCCCTGCTGGGCGAAATTGCGCTACGCAAAGACGGTGTGCTCACGGCGCTACCCGGGGCGCGATCGCGGCTGCTGCTCGCGGCACTGGCCCTGCGCCCCGGTCGCAGCCGCAGCGCCCAGGCCCTGATCGATGAGGTCTGGGGTGAGCAGCCGCCGCGCGCGCCGATGAATGCGCTGCACACCCAGGTGTCGCGGCTGCGGTCCGCGCTGCCGGACGCGGCGCTGGAGATCGGCCCGGCCGGGTATCGCCTCACCTTGACCGCGGATCAGGTCGATTTGACCCTGGCCGACGAACTGCTGCGCGTGGCCCGCGCCAGACAGGCCGATGGCGACCACGCCGGTTGTCTGACCCTGGTCGCACAGGCCAGAGCGCTCTGGCGCGGTGAGCCGGGGGCCGACCTCCCCGCGGGCGAACTCGCCGATGAACTACGCGCCGCGGCGGCGCACCGGTTGTCCGAATTGGCGGCGATCGAGGTCGCAGCCCGGGTCGCGAGCGGCGATCTCGACGGCGCGGTCGCGATCACCCGCCGAACTGTGGCTGCGCAGCCGCTCGACGAGGCAGCGCATGCCACCTTGATGCGGTTGCTGGCCGCGGCCGGGCGGCCGAACGAGGCCTTGGATGTTTTCGCATCGGTTCGCGGGCGACTGATCGAGGAACTCGGCGCCGACCCCGGTCCGGCGCTGGTCGAGCTGAATACCGCCATCCTGCGTGGTGATCCGGTGCCGGGATTCGCAGTACGGACCGATCGTGGGCCGGCGTCGAATACGTCGACCGTTGTGAATTCGGCCACACCAGGCGATCTGCCAGCGGTGCGGGATTCGGTCGAGCGGGATTCGATCGGACGGGTCCCGGATTCGACCGCTGCCGCACCGCCGAGTGTGCTGTCGGCGATCGGCTTGCGCGCGGCCCCCAATGTCCTGCTCGGACGTGCCGCCGATCTGGACGCGCTCGAGGATCTGCTGTCCCGGTCCCGGGTGACCACGGTGCTCGGTCCCGGCGGCACCGGAAAGACCAGGGTGGCTAACGAATTGGGCGTTCGAGTGGCGCGCCGGGAGTCCGTGGTGCTGGTGGAGCTGGCCTCGGTGCGCGCCGATCCGGCCGCCGACGCCGATTCGCGCGCCGATATCGAGGCCGCGATCAGCACGACGCTGGGCCTGGGCGAGGTCGTCCGGGAGACGGCGTGGCGGCGCACCACCGGCTACAGCGATGCCGGTCGCCGCCTGCGCGACGCGCTCGCCGCCCGCCCGATGCTACTGATACTGGACAACTGTGAGCATTTGATCGATGCGGTGGCCGAGGTGGTCGCCGATCTGGTCGGCAGCTGTGACCAGCTCAGCGTGCTCACCACCAGCCGGGCACCGCTGGCGATCACCGCGGAAACGGTATATCCGCTGGCGCCCTTGGCGATCGACGCGGCCGGATCGCCCGCCACCGAGCTGTTCATGGCCAGGGCGCGTGCCGTGCGGCCGACGGTGCGGCTGGATCCCGAAGTCGTTGCCCGATTGTGCCGCACGCTCGACGGCCTGCCGCTGGCCATCGAACTCGCGGCCGCGCGGGTGCGAACCATGAGCGTCGAGGAGATCGAAACCCGGCTCGAACACCGCTTCGCCCTGCTGCGCAGCGGAGATCGCTCCTCGCCGGAACGGCATCGCACCTTGTACGCGGTGATCGCGTGGAGTTGGAATCTGCTCGAAGAGTCGCAGCAGATCGCCCTGCGCAGACTGTGCCGCTTTCCGGCCGGATTCACCCTCGATGCCGCCGAAGTGGTGGCCGGTGGGCCGGATGTCGACGACGTAGCCACGGCCGTGGACGGTTTGGTGAGCCAGTCATTGCTCACCGTCCTCGACGATGACGAAAGTCTCATCGGAACCCGCTACCGCATGCTGGAAACGGTCCGCGAATTCGGCGAGGAACAACTCGCGCACACCGGATCCGATGCGGCGGCAGGCATTCCGGGTGCGATCGACGAGCGTCCCCTGGTGATGGATCGAATGTCGCGCTGGGCCCGTGATTATTCGATCTCGGCCGTGCACCGCTATCTCTCGGACGCGCAGGTGGCCACCGTGCTCTCGGTGGGTGCTGAGCTCGACAATCTGGTCACTGTGCTGCGGTATGCGCTGGAACGCAGGGACGCCCGCACGGTGTACCGGGTCTTTCCGGTGCTGGGCACGCTGTGGGTGATGCGCGGCGCGCATATGGAGCTGAGCGGTTGGGCGCGCCGGATTCTCAATCTGGCGCCCGAACCCGGTCCGGTACGCGGTACGGTCGCCGACCTGCAGATGCTCGCGCATCTGCAGGTCGGTATGCACATGGTGTACTTGAGTGGTGACCTACGTGCGGTGGGGATCACCCGAGCGCGGATCCGTCGATTGCTGAGCACTGCAATCGATCTCAATAGTGGAGTGCGCTTTCTCGGCGTCATCGCCTGCGGGGATCCCTCGGGTTCGGGCGCGGCCAGGCTGTTCGCCGATGGCGCCCGATCGAAGGATCCCTTGGTGCGCGCCGCAGCGGTATTCATGCGCGCAAATGTCCTGGAAAACACCGGCAATGTGTACGGCTCCACCCGTGACGCACTGGCCGCCCTGCAGCTGATCGAAGGCACTGATGTCTGGGGTACGGCGATGGTCACCCAGCATCTCGGACAACTCGCCGGACAGACCGCGCACTATGCCGATGCGGTGGAGAACTACCGCAGGGCTGGGGAGCTGCTGCGGGAGTTGCGCGCACACGAGGAAGCTGTGGAGATGCGCAGCTTTCTCGCGGTATCGCTGATCGGCGCCGGTCGTCTCGCGGAGGCGCGGCGGGAGCTGGGCTTCGCGCTCGGCGCGCCGGATGGTGAACCGGCACATGGTTCTTCGATCGACGACCCGCACATCCGGCGCAACCATCGGCTGGCGCCCGTCGTCATCGGGGTGGCCGAACTCGAACTGGCCGAAGGCGATATCGATGCCGGGCTGCGCCATTACCGTCGGGCGCTGGACCTGTACGGCTGGCCAGATGATGAACCGATGCCGGGCCCGGGCATCCTGATGACCGCGAGCGGCGCGGTGGACGCGTACGTGCTCTATGGGCGGCCAGCGGAGGCGGACGATATCGTGCGCACGCTGGTTCGTCTGGCGGCGGGCCGACTCGGGCAGTTCTACGATCTGCCGCAGATCGGCGCGGTCGGCAATGCGGTCGGCACCTTTCATCTCGCGATCCGACACGATTCGGAGACCGGCCTGGAACTGGTGTCGCTGGCCAGCAAAGTAATGGCACGACAGGACAATCCGTCGGCCGAATTGCGGCGGCACATCGCGCTGCATCGAACTGCGGTGGGCGCCGACCGTTTGGATGCGGCACTGCATCGGGCCGCGGGTCTGCGTCGACGGCAAGCGGCGGACCGGATCCTCGAGCTGCTCCAGGAATTGTCCTGTGACAACGAAAATCGCGGTGGGTGACTTGTCGTCTCCCACCGCGACTTTCGGTTAGCGGTCAGAACTGAGTGGTCACGCCCGGCGCATATAAGCCCGGACCGCGAGCGGTGCGAAGATCACGATCACGACCACCGAGCCGATCAGCGACCAGGCCAGATCACTGCTGTAGACGTGGCCGTTCATCAACTCTCGGGCGGCATTGACCATGTAGTAGATCGGGTTTGCGCGGTCGATTCCCTGCAGCCAGCCTGGCATGGTGCTGACCTGTGCGAACGCGCCGGACATAAAGGTCAGCGGGAACATGATCATCATCGAAATGCCCTGCACGCCAGCGGCGCTCTTACCTGTGACGCCGACCAGTGCCCAGATCCAGCTCACCGCGAACGAGCAGAAGATCACCACCAGACCGGCGACCACGACCGCGACGAACCCGCCGCCGGGACGGTAGCCGAGGCACAGACCGACAACCACGGTGAGCACGGTCGCGAGACTGTAGCGCACCATATCGGCGATCAATGCGCCCGCCAGCGCCGAAATACGGGAAATGGGTAGGGATTTGAATCGGTCGAAGACGCCCTTGTCCATATCCTCGCGCAGCTGGGTACCGGTGACCACCGAGGTGAGGACCACGGTCTGCACGAGGATGCCCGGAATCAGAGTCGGCAGGTAGTCGTGCACGTTGTGTGAGATCGCGCCGCCGAAGATATAGGCGAACAGCGCGGTGAACAGAATCGGCTGAATCGTCACATCGAACAGCTGTTCCGGATTGTGCTTGATCTTCAAAATGCCACGGTAGGCCATCGTGAACGAGGTTTCCACGGTCTGCCGGAGGCTGATCTTGTTGCTGGCTTCCGGGATTGCGATCGGCGCGGCGTGGCGCGCCGGGGGTGGTGCGGTAATGGTGGTCATGCCGCGCTCCGTTCGTTGTCGTCTTCGGCCGGGTGGCCGGTGATGGTGAGGAAGACCTCGTCGAGGCTGGGCTTGCTGACGGTGATCTCGTCGATCGCGATCTCCCACTCGCGCAGGCGGATCAGCAGATCGGCGGTCATGCCCGCATCCTTGAGCGGGGCGGTGAGCCGTCCGGCCTCCGGCGTGATCTGGGCCTCGGTGCCCAGGAATTCGCCGACAATGCGGCGGGCCTCATCGAGCTGGGCCCGATCGACCAGGGTCAGGTGCAGTGCGGAGCCGCCGATCGAGGCCTTGAGCTGGTCGGCGGTGCCGTCGGCGATCACCTTGCCGTGGTCGATGACGGCGATCCGGTCGGCGAGCTGATCGGCCTCGTCGAGGTACTGCGTGGTGAGCAGCACCGTCGCACCCTCGCGCACCAGACGGCGGATGGTCTCCCACATCTGGGCGCGGGTGCGCGGATCGAGGCCGGTGGTCGGCTCGTCCAGGAACAGCAGCGGCGGTGTCGCGATCAGGCTGGCGGCCAGATCGAGACGGCGCCGCATGCCGCCGGAGAAGTTCTTCAGCGGCTTGTCCGCCGCCGCGGTGAGGTCGAATTCCTCGAGCAGTTCGACCGACTTGCGCCTGGCATCGCTCCGGCTCAGACCGAGCAGGCGAGAGAAGATGACCAGGTTTTCGGTGGCGGAGAGACCCTCGTCGACCGAGGCGTACTGCCCGGTAACGCCGACCAGGGAGCGCACGGCCGTCGGTTCGGCGACGACGTCACGGCCAAAGATGCGGGCGCTGCCGCCGTCCGGGCGCAATAGGGTGGCCAACATGCGGATGGTCGTGGTCTTGCCCGCGCCGTTCGGTCCGAGCACGCCGTAGACCGAGCCCTGCGGAACCGCCAGGCTCACACCGTCGACGGCGCGCTGTTCCCCGAACACCTTGACCAGACCGTCCGCCTCCACGGCGAGCGCTGAATTGGGTGTGAAAGAAGTCATGCACAAGACTTTGCGGCCCGCGTCTTGCACGGTCCTTGCACCACGATGTCGCGCATCCTTGCACCGCGATCGCGCGCCCCAACACCGTTAGGTCAACGAGGGAACTTTCGGGAGAACATGGGTAACTCGCCGGGTACCGGCTAACTCAGCCACCGTGCCACCACAGGTCGCCAACGCAACCGTGGCGGCACCTGGGTCCGGCGCCTAAATACGCGGAGAGGCGGACAAGTATTCGCGGAGCTTGGCGCGGTCCGGCTTACCGGGGCCGCGCAGCGGGAGCTCATCGAGGATCGCGAGTTCGCGTGGGGCGGCGATGGAGTCGAGTTCACGCACCACGTGGTCGCGCAGTTCCTCGAGGGTCGGAGTGGCGCCGGCGGCGGGGACCACAGCGACGGCGACCCGCTGCCCGAGCCGGTCGTCGGGCAGACCGAGCACCACGCATTCGCTGATTCCCGGATGGGTGATCAGCACGGCCTCCACCACCTGCGGGATGACGAGCAGCCCACCGGTCACGATCGCCTCGTCGAGCCGTCCGGTGATGCTGAGCACGCCGTTCTCGTAGGTGCCCGCGTCATCGGTGCGGAACCAGCCGGGTTCGGCGAAGGCCGGATGATCGGGCTGGCCGCGGTAGCCGTTGGCGATCATCGCGCCGCCGAGCAGGACGCGACCGTCCTCGATGCGGATCTCGGTGCCGTCCAGCGGAATACCGTCGTATACGCAACCACCGCAGGTTTCGCTCATGCCGTAGGTGCGAACCACATTGATACCGGCCGCTTTCGCGCGTTCATAGACCGGAGCCGGGGTGGCGGCACCACCGACCAGCACGCCGTCCAACTGCGCCAGCGCCGCCGCCGCTTCGGGTGCCTCCAGGGCCTTGATGAGTTGTGTCGGGACCAATGCGGAGTAGCGGCGCTCACCGCGCATACCGGAGATGGCGCCCGCGAGCGCCTCGGGTAGGAAGCCGCCGGAAACGTCGAGGACGGTGGGTTCGGTACCGGCCAGGATGCTGCGCAGCAGCACCTGAATGCCAGCGATGTGGTGGGTCGGCAGGGCGAGCAGCCAGGTGCCCGGACCGCCGAGGCGATCGTGGGTCGCGGTTCCGCTGGCCCGCAGCGCCGCGGCACTGAGCATGGCGCCCTTCGGGAGACCGGTGGTGCCCGAGGTGGTCACCACGAGCGCCACCTCGTCATCGATCGGCTCGCCCGGGGCCAGCGCATCGCTCAGTCGCCGGGCCTCCCTGCGGTCGCTGGTGGGTATCGGCAACCAGGCGGGACCGTTGCCCTCCAACACTTCTCGCAAATGCGGCATTACATCGCCGAGCCCCGATCCGGTCGGCATCGGCAGCGTCCGCAGGGTCTTACTCATGACCGCGCCTCGCCGGCGCTCGGCTCCATCAGGCACGGGTCCGCAGTGCGCGGGCGCGCTGTACCCATGGTTCGCTCGCTTCGCTCTCTCACGACTGCACCTCGCTGCTGCTCGGCCCGGTCGTGCGCAGGCGCGCTGTGTTCATGGTTCGCTCGCTGCGCTCCCTCACGACCTTGATCGTGTCATGTCAACGTCACCGCATGCGGCAGGGGTCGGTTTGCTGAGGCGGCGGGGAGTGGCTGCGGCCGCGTCAGGGGAGGAGAACTCGGGTACGCCGGACATCGAGACTGCGATTCACTCGGAGGACGGTACTCAGTGGCGGTCGCCCGGACGTCGGCGGTCGGGCGGCCATTCGTGCGTTATCGTCCTCGCCGGGGTCGGCATTGGCAACTCGGGCCGGACCGCCATGGTCGCCGCTGCCGCCGCGATCAGTCCGGTGACCAGCGCGAATCTCGTCGGATCGGATGCTCGGCGGGCACTTCGACCAAAACGATGGGCACCCCGTCCGGATCGTGCACCCACATTTCGATCAACCCCCACGGCTCCCGCACCGGCGCGCGATCGATGGCAATGCCCTTGAGAGCGAGTTCGGCCGCGGCGTCCGAAATATCGCGTACCTGCAGCCAGAGCGCGCCCTCGAACGCCGTGGAATTACCCGATCCGCCGTGCCCGGCCACCTCGACCAGCGACTGTCCAGCGAAGAAAACCGTGCCGCCCGGATACTCCCGCGCGATCGCCAGCCCGAGTCCGTCGCGGTAGAAGGCGAGTGTCGCGCGATAGTCGGCGGGCCGCAGGATGACTCGGCTGCTGAGGATGTCCATCTCAGAAGTACCAGGGGTAGGGGGTCCAGTCCGGCTTGCGCTTCTCCAGGAAGGCGTCGCGGCCCTCGACCGCTTCATCGGTCATGTACGCCATCCGGGTGGCCTCGCCCGCGAACAGCTGCTGGCCGACCAGGCCATCGTCGAGCAGGTTGAACGCGTACTTGAGCATGCGCTGGGCCTGCGGGGATTTGCCATTGATGTCGGCGGCCCACTCCAGCGCCACATTCTCCAGCTCGGCGTGGTCGACGACCTTGTTCACCGCGCCCATCTGATGCATTTCCTCGGCGGTGTAGGGACGGCCGAGGAAGAAGATTTCCCGCGCGAATTTCTGGCCGACCATTTTCGCGAGATACGCACTGCCGTAACCGCCGTCGAAGCTGCCGACATCGGCGTCGGTCTGCTTGAATCTGGCGTGCTCGCGGCTGGCCAGGGTCAGATCGCAGACCACGTGCAGGCTGTGGCCGCCGCCCGCCGCCCAGCCGTTGACCAGCGCGATGACCACCTTCGGCATGAACCGGATCAACCGCTGCACCTCGAGGATGTGCAGGCGGCCAGCGCGGGCCTGGTCGACGGTGTCCGCGGTCTCGCCTTCGGCGTACTGGTAGCCGCTGCGGCCACGGATGCGCTGGTCACCGCCGGAGCAGAAGGCCCAGCCGCCATCCTTGGGGCTCGGTCCGTTGCCGGTGAGCAGGACCGCGCCGACGTCCGGGGTCATCCTGGCGTGATCGAGCGCGCGATAGAGCTCGTCGACCGTGTGGGGACGGAACGCATTGCGCACCTCCGGCCGATCGAAGGCCACCCGGACGGTGCCCTGTTCGATATGCCGGTGATAGGTGATGTCGGTCAGGTTCTCGAACCCTGGAACGGGCCGCCACAGCTTCGGATTGAACGTCACCCCAGTGATTATTGCTTCCGTCGATAATCCGGGTGCCAGCGACTTCCATGCGAACTTCTACGGACCCGATGGCGTTACTCGGCGGTACGACTTGACGGTGTAAAACTACGCGTTACCGTGCAGGGATGGATGCAGTATCGCGGAGCGATTCAATGCGGGGCGGCGGTCCGGCAACGGGAGGGCGTGAGGCAGTGAAACGGGTTACCGAGCGAAGTGTCGGTCGATCCAGCCCGCGCATCGACCACAGTGCCGTGGACGAATCCCGGTACGAGAAGCACGGTGGCTTCCCCAAGGTCTCCCGCGCTCGGATCGGGGCCAACTTCGGGCCGTTCGTCGAGGTCATGCGCACGCTGCAGGATCTGGCCGTCTCCGTGGACGCGCCCGACGAGGTCTTCGGTGACGCGCTCGCCCAGGCGCGACAGCTCGTCGAACTGCTCGAGCCCTACCGTGCGCCCGAACTCCAGGGCCCGGCGGGCCGCGCGGTCGAATTGCCCGGGCGCGGCAGCCTTTTGCTGCTGCCGTGGCAGGTGGTCGAGGCCGGACCCGACGGCATCGAGATGACCGGTGAGTTCCGCCGCTACCACCTCGGCGGCAATGGCGCGGCACACGGCGGTGTGCTCCCGCTGCTCTTCGACGACCTGCTCGGCATGATCGTGCATTACGCGGGACGACCGATCAGCCGCACCGCCTACCTCCATGTGAACTACCGCAAGATCACTCCGCTCGAGACGTCGCTGACCGTGCGCGGTCGCGTCGACCGCATCGAAGGGCGCAAAACGTACATAACCGCGGAATTGGCCGATGAGCAGGGCAATGTCCTCGCGGATTGTGAAGGATTGATGGTCGAATTGCTGCCGTGGCAGCCGTAGCTGGATGAGCGCCGTGTGACCGCGCGCACCAGTGCGTATAGTGACGTGCGCTCGTTCATCGACATCGATTCCGGAGGAACCTGAAAGTGGTTGCAGCACTGTCTGAATCCCTGCTCGACGACGCTAAGCGCACGGCCTTCCTTGCCGATGCCAAGGAGGTTCTGGACGCCGAGGTGTCGGACAAGGGTGGTGCGTCTGGCCTTGCGGTCAAGGGTGGGTACGCGGCGGTCAAGAAGCTCAGCCCAGGCATCGTGCCCGATGCACTGGAGTCATTGGCGCCCAAGCTCGTATCGCAGCTGGAGCCCTTCTGGCAGGAATACACGGCCGCGGGATCCGGCAGTTTCGCCGACCTGCTGGTCGCCAAGTCCGATGAGGTCGCCGAGGCATTGCTCGCGGTGACCGACGCGCGTGCCGAGGCCTCGACGCGTCCGGCGCTGCAGAAGGTCTACTCGTCGATGCGTTCCTCGGCCAAGAAGAACGTCATCGAGGCCCTGCCGCGCCTCGGCGACCTGGTCCAGCGCCACGCTTGAGTTCGATTTGCGGCGCCTGCGGCGCTGCGTGTTCGCGGCCCCCGCTATCCCAATATTCAGCATCGCCTAGCGATTCGATGAGGGGTGGCGGTCGGGCGACCGCCCCTTCGTGGTCGGTAGGGCGGTGATCCTTGCGCCGCATAGGAATCCGCTTCGGCGAGGCGGATTTCAGATCTGTGGCGCATACCGGCCGCCCGCGTCCGGTGGTGGGCGCGGGCGGCAAATCCCACTCGAACACCTGTTTGCGAGGGAGCGTAGCGAGCGAACCATCGGCACAGCGCCCCGTGGGCACAATGGTGCCGAGCGCTAGCGAGGTGCCATTGTGAGCAGGGTGACGAAGACGTCGGAGCAACTGTCTGAGAGGCTGGAGGCGTGAATCCGTCTACAGCACAGGCGCAGGTGGTCGTTGACGAACTCGCGCGCGGGGGTGTGCGAGACGTCGTTCTGTGTCCTGGGTCCAGGAACGCGCCGCTGGCATTCGCCCTCCAGGCGGCCGATGCGGCGGGCAAGCTGCGGCTGCATATGCGCATCGACGAGCGGACCGCTGGCTTTCTGGCCATCGGGCTCGCGATCGCCAGCCGACTACCGGTGCCGGTCGTCATGACCTCGGGGACCGCCGTCGCCAATCTCGGTCCCGCGGTGCTGGAGGCGAACTACGCCCGGGTTCCGCTGGTGGTGCTCAGTGCCAACCGGCCCTACGAAATGCTCGGCTCCGGCGCCAATCAGACCGTGGAGCAGTTCGGTCTGTTCGGTAGCCAGGTGCGTGCCTCGATCAGCCTCGGACTCGCCGAGGAGGAATGCGGGGACGGTGCGCCCTACAGCCAGCAGAACAGCCAGTGGCGTTCGGCCGTCTGCCGGGTGCTGGCCGCGGCCCGCGGCACCCGCTCCGGCAATGCCGGGCCGGTGCATTTCGATATTCCGCTGCGCGAGCCGCTGGTCCCGGACCATGCACCGGGTGAATCGGCGCCGCAGGGGCGTGCCAGCGGTGCCGCGTGGACGTCGACCCAGTACGCGACGCTCGACGTCCCACTCGAACTCGATCTGACACCCGATACGGTCGTCATCTCCGGCCACGGCGCCGGATTGCGTCCGGAACTGGCCGAGCTGCCGACGGTCGCCGAACCCACCGCCCCGATGCACGGCCCCGCCCTGCATCCGCTGGCACTGCCGCTGCTGAAGCCGCGCCAGGCGATCATCACCGGGCGTCCGACACTGCATCGCCAGGTCGCGAAGGTGCTCGCCGATCCGGCCGTCACCGTCTACGCGCTCACCACCGGTCCGCGCTGGCCCGATGTCTCCGGCAATGTGGTTGGTACTGGAACCCGGGCGGTCACCACGGGTGCGCCGCGCGCCGAATGGCTGGCGTACTGCCGGGAATTGAACGCGCGGGCCGTTCAGGTGGTCCGCGCGGAACTCGCCAAGCATCCGAAGCCGACCGGCCTACATGTCGCCGATGTGGTGATGCACGCACTGCGCGAGGGTGACCAGTTGCTGCTCGGCGCATCCAATCCGGTGCGTGACGCGGCCCTGGTCTCCCATCCGCACCCCGGTATCCGGGTGCTGTCCAATCGCGGCGTCGCGGGCATCGACGGCACCGTCTCCACGGCCGTCGGTGCGGCACTGCACCACACCGGTCGCACCATCGCGCTGATCGGTGACCTCACCTTCCTGCACGACGCCTCCGGCCTGCTCATCGGCCGCGGCGAACCCCGGCCCGCCGATCTGACCATCGTGGTCGCCAACGACGACGGCGGCGGCATCTTCGAACTCCTCGAACAGGGTGACCCGCAGTACGCCGGTGTCTTCGAGCGCGTCTTCGGCACCCCGCACGGCATGGATCTGGCCGCGTTGTGCGCCGCCTACCGGATCCCGCACAAACAGGTCGATCCGGCGCAGCTAGCGGCCGAATTGGCGGGGCATGCGCATGGTCTGCGCGTGCTCGAAGTGGCGACCGAGCGCTCGAGCCTGCGGGAGTTGCACGCGACGGTGCGGGCCAAGATCGCGCCGTGAGCCGAGAGCTCAGTACGCCGGACCCGGTTCGTGATCGTCATCGAGCGGTACGGCGATCGACTGCTCCACCACATCGGCGGGATCGGCGCTGAAGGCGTCGCGGTCGACCGCGGCGACCAGATCGCGGTCGCTGCTGATATCCGCCCTGTCATCGTCGTAGTCGGGGTAGGCGACGACGGACTGCTCGACGTAGTCGGCCTCCCCAACCTCGTCCAGCGTGCGGGATGTGCTGGGATCGGTCATCGTTCACTCCTCTCCGCGCGTGCTCTGCGGCCGGGTACCCGATCATCTGCCGGGGGAAAACCAGGTGCTGCGGGAATCACAGCGCGAGCGGACATCAGTCCAACACTGTTGAGAATGCTCCTAGTTCGGCCGCACGGCAACCCATCCGCTACTCGGGTCGCCTCATTCGCCCTCGACCGGACCCGACCCGTTCGCGGGATGTTCGACCAGCGCCAGTGTGCGCCCGGCCAGGAACCGCGCGGTACGCACCGGGACCCCGGTCCGCGTCACCTCGCTGACTTCCACCACGCCCCGTGCGATGCGGACCTCGACCTTGCGCCCCGCACGCGTTGCGGCCACTTCATAGCTGCGAGACTCGTCGCCGAAATCGACGACGATCTCCACCCGATCACCCTTCATCTTCCAATTCTCCGCTTTTCCAGCACTTTTCGCCGCTACGACTTGGTTGCGATGGAGTCCCGCGGGAGCCGCGAGGAAGCTCGCGCGCCGTGCGGGATCGGCCCGGACGCGCTCCGGCGCGAGGAACGCGGCGAACCGATGAATTCCCTTGGCTCGCCCCGTCTCGACCAGTGCACGATGTCCGCTACCAGGAGGCCCGATGCACCCGAATTTCGATCTCGAACCGGCCGCGACTGCCATGTCGGCGGTGGTCGGCGCAATTGCCGATGAACAGCTCACGGCACCGACACCCTGCGCCGATACCACCGTGCGCGATCTGCTCGCCCACGTCAGCATGCTCACCGAGGCCTTCCGGCAGGCCGCGACCAAGGAGGCGGTCGGCCGTTCGGTCCCGCCGGCCGTCGGCCCGGAGACCGCGCTGCCCGACGACTGGCGTGCGCGCATCCCGGCCCAGTTGAAGGCCCTGGTCGAGGCTTGGCGGGATCCGGCGGCCTGGGATGGGGAGACCGAGGCGGGCGGCGTATCCGCTTCCGCGGTGGTGATGGCGATGATCGCGCTCAACGAAACCGTCGTGCACAGTTGGGATCTCGCCCTGGCAACCGATCAGCGACCGGCTGCCGATCCATCCCATCTGGCGGTACTGCTCGAATTCCTCAGCGACACACCGGCCGAAGGCACACCGGGGATGTTCGACCCGGTCGTGCCGGTGCCCGTCACCGCGCCGGAACTGGATCGAGTAGTCGGACTCACCGGTCGCGATCCGGCCTGGACTCGCTGATCGCCTGCGGCATCGCTCGGGCCGCAGTGCGAGCCGATCCTGTCGGCGAGGGGGCAGTGCTTGTCCCTGTCGTGGTGAGCCGGGACGGTCGTCATGCCCACCGCGCTGGCTTCATGAGTTCTTCTCTGTAGTTGGCGTTTTCGCGCCCCCCGCAAAGATGCCCGCGGCGGCCGCCTGGGCGGCCGCCGCGGCGGCGGTGCTGGCCGCTTCGTCATCGATCGGGTCGCCGCTGGCGAGGAGGCGGTAGTAGAGCGGGGCCGAGACGGCGGTGAGCACGGCGCGGGCGTCGGTGCCTTCCGGGATTTCGCCTCGCGCAATGGCGGCATCGATGCAGGGCGACCATTCGGTGAGGCGCACGTCGTAGAAGCGGCGCAGTGCGGCGGCGGCCGTCTCGTCACAGGTGGCGGCGGCGATGACGGCTTGGAAGAGCTTGCCCTGTCGTGGGTCGGTGAGAGTGTTGGCGACCAGCTGGGCATTGGCGGTGAGATCGCCGAGTAGTGAGCCGGTGTCGGCGTGTGGCAGCGACTGCTCGGCCATGTCGACGAGTAGATCGGCGACGAGTCCGGTGGAGTTGCGCCAGCGTCGGTATGCCGTGGTCTTGCCGACCTCCGCGCGCGCCGCGACCTCGATCAGATCCAAGTGCGCGAAACCGCGTTCGGCGAGCAGATCGCCCGCGGCCTGCAAGACCGCCTCGCGAACGCGGGCCGTGCGCCCACCTGGTCGGACCGAGCCGGGGGTGGCATTGTCGGACTGCATAACGGAACTCCAGTTTCATTTATGGCGAGACAGGTGTATGGTTCGAATTCGTTAACGGAACTATAGACCCCTTAGGAGTCATTATGGAGTACCGGCGGCTCGGCGCATCAGGTCTGCACGTCCCGGCCCTGAGCTTCGGCGCGGGCACCTTCGGCGGGCGGGGTGAACTGTTCAGCGCATGGGGCGATACCGATGCGGAGCAGGCTCGGCGCCTGGTCGATATCAGCCTGGATGCGGGCCTCACCATGTTCGATACGGCGGACGTCTATTCCGACGGCGCCTCCGAGGAAGTGCTCGGCGCGGCCATCAAAGGCAGGCGCGATCAGCTGCTGCTGTCCACCAAGGCGAGCCTGCCGACCGGTCCGGGGCCATTCGAGGCGGGCTCCGGGCGTGCTCGGCTCATCAAGGCTGTCGAAGGTTCGCTGCACCGGCTCGGCACCGACTATATCGACCTGTTCCAGCTGCACGCATTCGATGCGCATACCCCGGTCGAAGAGGTCCTCGCGGCGCTGCACGATCTGGTGCGCGCGGGCAAGATCCGCTATCTGGGCGCCTCGAACTTCGCGGGCTGGCAGCTGATGAAATCCCTTGCCGCGGCGGACCGGCACGGCCTGACCCGCTATGTGGCCCATCAGGTCTACTACTCGCTCGTCGGCCGCGACTACGAGTGGGAGCTGATGCCGCTCGGCCGGGATCAGGGTGTCGGCGCGGTGGTGTGGAGCCCGCTCGGCTGGGGCCGTCTGACCGGGAAAATCCGTCGCGGCCAGCCACTTCCAGCGGGCAGCCGCCTGCATCGGACCGCCGCGGCGGGCCCGCCGGTCGACGACGAGCAGCTCTTCAGCGTGGTCGACGTCCTCGACGAACTCGCCGCCGAGACCGGAAAGACCGTCCCGCAGATCGCCCTCAACTGGCTACTGCGCCGCCCCACGGTCTCGACGGTCATCGTCGGTGCGCGCAACGAGGAGCAGCTGCGCCAGAACCTCGGTGCGATCGGCTGGGAACTCGACGCCGACCAGCTGGCCCGCCTCGACAAGGCCAGCGCGGTCACGCCGCCGTACCCGTACTACCCCTACTACCGGCTGCCCGATTTCGCCCGCCTGAATCCGCCTGCGGTGTAAGGGATCAGTAGACATCGCGTACGTAGCGCTTCTCGGCGACCAACTGCTTCTTGAATGCCAGCGCACCGTCCTCGTCGAGCTTGCCGTGGATCCTGGCAATGGTGAGCAGGGTGTCGTCCACATCCTTGGCCATCCGCGCGGCGTCGCCGCACACATAGAAGTTCGCGCCGTCGCGCAGCCAGGACCACAGCTCCGCACCGTGTTCGATCATTCGGTGCTGTACGTAGATTCGCTCGCGCTGGTCGCGGGAGAAGGCCAGATCGAGGCGAGTGAGGAAGCCGGAGCGGAACATATCTTCCAATTCGGCGCGGTAGTAGAAGTTCTGGGCGGCATGCTGGTCGCCGAAGAACAGCCAGTTGCGCCCGGTGCACCCGAGGGCGCGGCGTTCCTGGAGGAAGCCGCGGAACGGCGCGATGCCGGTGCCGGGACCGACCATGATCATCGGTGCCGTCGGGTCCAGCGGCGGCCGGAAATGCGGTGCGCGCTGCAGGAAGATCGGCACTGCCGCCGCATCGGCGTCGGCGCGGTCGGCGAGAAAGGTCGAGCACACCCCGCCGCGGCGTGCCGCCGACCCGATCGCCGCCGGATCGCCATAGCGCACGATACCGACGGTGAGCTGCACCTCATCGGGACTGACCAGTGGGCTGGACGAAATCGAATACTGGCGCGGCTGCAGCTTTTTCAGCGTGCCGAGCCATTCGATGAGATCGGCCCGCATCGGGAAGTCGCGCAGCACATCGACGGCCTGACGGTCCCACAGGTAGTTGTCGAGTTCATTGCGATTATCGCGGCGCAGCAGTTTCGCCAGCCGGTTGTTCGGGTTGCGTTCGGCGATGAAGGTGAGCAGATCGTGGCTGACCTTCGTAATGTCGTACCGGGTCCGCAGCGCCTGGGCCAGTGGCAGTTCCTGGTCGTCGACCTCGATGACCCGGCGGCCGTCCAATCCGGTGGCTCCGAGCCATTCGGTCACCAGCGACTCGCAATTCGCGGGCCATACCCCGAGCGAATCGCCGACCTCATAGGACGCTTCCAGCCCGTGCAGGTCGAATCCGAACTGACGCACTTCCTTCGGCGATCCGGTATGCGACAGCGGTTCATTGCGCACCAGCGGTGCGGTCACCGGCGCGTTGCGGGTGAACAGCGCGGGGCCGGAGCTCTGGGTCCGGCCCAGGGGCGGAGCGGTGCGGGGCAGGACCATCGTGGCGGTGCGACCGGTGGGCCGCACCGGCATCCCGGTTCCGCCGGGGCCGGAAAAACTCGCTTCGGACGTGCCGGTTTCCCGACCGCCGTCGAGTGCAGCGAGCACCTCGTCGAGCCAGCGCGCGGCCGATTCCTGGCAATCGGGTTCGCTGTCGACGCGCGCCAGCAGTCGGGTGGCCCCGCGTTCGGTCAGCTTCGTGTCCAGTTTGCGACCGTGGCCGCAGAAGTCGTCATAGGAGGAGTCGCCGAGTGCGAAGACCGCGTACCGCATGCCGGTCAGCCGGATCACACTGTCGTTCAGGCGCTCCCAGAAGTCGGTGCCGTTATCGGGCGGACCGCCGTCGCCGAAGGTGCTGCTGATCACCAGCACATCGCCGGTGAGCTCGTCGAGTTCGCACGAGTCCATATCGAGCAGCCTTGGCGCGTAACCGCATTCGGTCAGGCGCGCGGCGGTCGTCGCGGCCAGTTCCTCGGCGGTGCCGGTTTGCGACGCCCACAGCACGGTGATGGGGCGGGCCGGTAGCTCGTCCGGAATATCGTCGGCGGACGCGGATGGGGTCGGTGGTGCGGCACTGCGCGAGTACATGCCCGCCAGCAGTCCATCGATCCACAACCGGCTGTGCTGGGTGAGCGGGGCGGACGCGGGCAGCACCGGCTGCCCGGTCACCGGAATGGACTGCAGCGCCGAGAGATATCCGGCGAGATAGATGCGCTCGGTCTCACTCAGAGTCGCAGCGATGCCCGCATCGAGTCCGAGCATGACCGCCAGCGGATGCGCGCCGGGCGAGCCATTGATCGCGGTCGCTCCAGGCGCGGCTGATTCGCTGAACGGCTGTGTCGAAGAGTCGGCTGCTCCGGCGGGTGTTTGCGGCTGCGGTACCGCCGCGACGCGCCGCAATGACACCGCGCACGCCTTGTACTCGGGCTGCAACGAGGCCGAATCCACCGCGTCGTTGGTCACGGCATTGATCGTCAGATACTCGCCCTGCTCGTCATTCCAATGGAATGGCGCGAAGCAATCACCGGGCCGCACCCGGTCGCTGATCTGCACGGGCAGCACCGCTCGTCCACGCCGCGAAGCGATTTCGAGCTGATCGCCCGCCTGGACCCCGAGCCGCTGGGCGTCGGCGGGATGCACCCCGACAAATGGCTGCCCGGTCAACTTGGTCAGCTTGTCGATCTTGCCGGTCTTGGTCATGGTGTGCCACTGATGCTGCAGTCGACCGGTATTCAGCACAAACGGGTAATCGTCATCGGGCATCTCCGCCGGCACCATATGCGGGCGCGGCCAGAACACCGCACGACGGCTCGGTGTCGCGAAGGCCAGCCGGGGCTGATGTCCGGTGTCATCGATGAAAAGCTCCTGACTGACACCGTCATTGAGATACCGGATCGGATTGCGTGCGCGATCGGGCTCGGCACACGGCCACTGCATCGGCCCTTCGCGCAACCGGTCGTAGCTCATACCGCGCAGGTCGTATCCGGTGGCCGGATTGGCGAATTGCTTGATCTCGTCGAAAACCTCCGCGCTGGAGGCATATTCGAACCCCTCGAAGCCCATTGCCCTGGCGACCTGCGCGATCAGCAGCCAGTCCGGGCGGGCGGCACCGATCGGAGCGACCGAGCGCTGCAAGAGCGTGACATTGCGCTCCGAATTCACCATCACCGCATCGGCCTCGGCCCACAGCGTGGCGGGCAGCAGCAGGTCGGCATAGGCGTTGGTGGCGGTCTCGGCATAGGCATCCTGCACGATCACCAGCTCGGCCGCCTCGAGACCGCCGATGACCGTCTTCCGATTGGGGACGGTGGCAACGGGATTGGTGCAGATGATCCAGGCCGCCTTGATCTGTCCATCGGACAGCGCACGGAACATCTCGATGGTGCCGGGACCAGCCTCGTCGCGCAGCGTGCCGGGCTCGACACCCCACGCGGTCGCCACGAAGAGGCGGTCGGCGGGGGAGAGCAGGCTGCGCTGGCCGGGTAGACCCGGACCCATATAACCCATTTCGCGTCCGCCCATGGCATTGGGCTGGCCGGTCAGCGAGAACGGCCCACTGCCGGGACGGCAGATGGCGCCGGTGGCCAGATGCAGATTGCAGATCGCGTTGGTGTTCCAGGTGCCGTGGGTGGACTGGTTGAGCCCCATGGTCCACAGGGACATCCATTCGCCCGCCGCGCCGATCCAGCGCGCGGCCGTGCGGATATCGTCCTCGGCGAGTCCGGTGATCTCGGCGACCTTGTCCGGCGGGTAGTCGGCGAGGAATTCGGGCATCGCCGCCCACCCCGCTGTGTGCTCGGCGATGAAATCCGCATCTATATCGCCGTTTTCGACGAGCAGGTGCAGCAGCCCGTTCAACAGAGCGAGATCGGTGCCGGGTGCGATCTGCAGGAACAGATCCGCCCGCGCCGCCGTATCGGTGCGCCGCGGATCCACCACGATCAGCTTCGCGCCATCCTTGACCCGGTCGACCATGCGCAGATAGAGAATCGGATGGCAGTCGGCCATATTCGCGCCGATCACGAAGAACAGATCGGCGTGCTCGAAGTCGTCATAGGATCCCGGCGGCCCGTCCGCACCGAGCGACTGCTTGTATCCGGTCCCGGCGCTTGCCATACACAATCGGGAATTGGCCTCGATGTGCTTGGTCCGCAGATAGCCCTTGGCCAGCTTGGTCGCCAGGTACTGCGCCTCCAGCGACATCTGTCCGGAGACGTACAGCGCGATCGCGTCCGGTCCGTGCTCGTCCAGAATCGCCCGCAGCCGGGTCGCCGCCTCGTGCACCGCCTCGTCGACGGGCAATGGCACCGGCACCTGGCCGCGCTGGGGCCGCCGGTACGCGGTCTCCATCCGCCCTGGTGCGCGCATCAACTCCAGATGGGTGGCGCCCTTGGTGCACAGCCTGCCCGCATTCGCCGGATGCAGCTTGTCGCCGCGCACCTTGGCGATGACCGGTGCACCATCGGCGCCGGCACGGGTTTCGACGGTGATACCGCAGCCGACGCCGCAGTACGAGCATGCTGTTCTGGCGGTGCTCGTGCGGTCGGAGACTGCATCGGTCATGCCACCGATCATGCTGATCGCCGATTGCGCCGGATTTACCCAACGTTATCGGGAGGTGACAAATAGCCGCACCGCCGCAAAGTCCGCCAGTGAGCTGTGGCGCGCACCACAAAGATGTGTCGCGACCAGGCCGTCAGCCCATTTTGTAGCCGCGATGCAGCGCGACGATGCCGCCCGTCAGATTCCGCCATTTCACCGATGCCCAGCCCGCATCCGCAATCCGCCGTGCCAACAGCCGCTGATTCGGCCAGGCGCGTACGGATTCGGCGAGATAGACATAGGCATCCGGATTGCTGCTGACCGCCCGCGCCACCTTCGGCAGCGCCTTCATCAGGTACTCCATGTAGATGGTGCTGAAGACCGGCACGATCGGCGTGGAGAACTCGCAGACCACCAACCGCCCACCCGGCTTGGTGACTCGCAGCATCTCGCGCAGCGCCCGATCGGTCTCGGAGATATTGCGCAGGCCATAGGAGATGGTCACCGCATCGAACGAATCGTCGGCGAAGGGCAGCGCGGTCGCGTCGGCCGCCACCATCGGCACATTGCGGAACTTGCCCGCGGCGAGCATGCCGAGCGAGAAGTCGGCGGCCAGACACCATGCGCCGGACTTCGCCAGGTCGAGCGTGGAAATACCGGTGCCGGCGGCGAGATCGAGCACCCGCTCACCCGGTCGCGGTGCCAGCGCCTTGCGCACCGCCCAGCGCCAATATCGGTCCTGTCCCAATGAGATGACGGTATTGGTCAGGTCGTACCGCTTCGCGACCCCGTCGAACATCGACGCGACCTCGTGCGGCTGCTTGTCCAGCGAGGCTCGAACCGATTCCCGCTGCTCTGTTTTCGCCACACCCTGAACCTACCGCGCGTACCAGCCGACCTGTGATAACTCCCGGTCCCGACTGGCTCAGACAGTTGGAGTCGCTGGCTTTCGCGGTGGTCACGCGGGCCATCCGGCGGGAACAGGGGCCTGGACGTCGCGAAACTCACATGATGGAGCCGAGATTCGCACCGTCACGCGGTGTGCGGCAGTCGGATACGAATGCCGGTGATATCGGCGTAGTGTCCCATCAACTCGGTGCAGATGGCGGGCCAGGTCCGGTGCAGCACCGATTTGCGCGCGGCACCGGCAAACCGCGCCCTGGTTACCGGATCACGAAGCGCCGCAACCGCACTGGGCAGCAGTTCGGAGAAGCGGTCCACGGGTAGTAGGTAGCCGTTGCGGCAGTGCGCGATCAGGTCGCGCGGTCCGCCCGCATCGGGCCCGATCACCGGAACTCCGGCGGCCAGCGCCTCCTGCACACCCTGACAGAACGTCTCGTGCTCGCCCGCGTGCACCATCACATCCAGACTTGCGTACGCCTGCGCCAGCTCGTCGCCGCCGAGCTCACCGGTGAATACCGCGGTGGGCATCATCCGCGCCAACCGGGCCCGTTCCGGCCCGTCCCCGACGATCACCAGCTGGATCTTCGGATCGCGCGCCAGCACCGCCAGACGCTCCACATGTTTCTCCGGAGCCAGCCGACCGACGAAACCGACGAGCAGCCTGTCCTGCCCCCGCAACCAGGAGGCCCGCAGCTCCGGTCGCTTCGCCGATGGCGTGAACCGGGCGATATCGACTCCGCGCCCCCAGCGGTGCACGCGCGGAATACCGTGCCGCGCCAGATCCTCGGCGGCCGCGCGTGATGGCGCCAATGTCCGCGTCGCGCCCTCGTGAATCCGCCGCGTCCATGCCCACGCGGCCCGACTGGCCAGCCCGAGCCCGTAGCTCTTGGCGAATCCGGCGACATCGGTCTGATAGATGGCCACCGACGGCAGATCCAACCGCATGGCGGCGCCGAGTCCACCGGCACCGAGCAGGAACGGCGAGGCCAGATGCACCACATCGGCATCGAAATCGTCGATCACGGCGGTGATTCCGGGTTGCGGGAGGCCGACCGGTAACGAACTGACCTTCGGCACCATCACAGCGGGCACCCGATACACCGGGAACCGGCTGTGGAAGTCCGGGGCGGCGGGCAGCCCGCGCGGTGTATCCGGCGCGATTACCAATGCCTCGTGACCGTGCTGATCAAGGTGATCCAGCACCCGGAGCACGGAATTGACGACGCCGTTCATATTCGGCAGGAACGACTCCGAAACGATGGCTACTCGCACACTGTCAGACTGACCCGCGCACTGCGCCGCGCCGTCACGTCAGCGTGACCGCTACACAAAGATCCGGCGAACTGTCGGGGTGCCGGGTCCGGCTCAGGTGGCGCTGGCGGCGGCGCGGGCGCCGTCGACGGGTCCTGGCGTGCGGCGCCGGGACCGGGCCAGAATCCACATCGTTGGCAGCGCGACACCCCACACCACCACGATCACCGACAGCGCGGGCTGAATCGCGACCCGCACATCCCGCCCGGCCACCCGCACCAGATCCGGATCACTGCGGTTGTACTCCACATTGATCCGCTCACCCGCGGTGAGATTGGTCGGATACAGCACGCCGACCTTCGGATTGTGCATCTTGCCGTCGGGCGTCACATAGGTGACCGCCGAGCGCAACCGCCCGGCCGAGAGCACCTCGGCGGAGGTCACTCCTTTGTCGGAGCTGATCAGATAGTCATTGCGCCAGGCGGCGAGCACCAAGAGCCCGACCAGCGTGCTGATCACTATCGCCGCTGTCAGGACACCGATCCTGGCCCGCCGCAGGCGGTTCGACCGCCTTGCAGACTGGCTGGTTTCCGACACCCCAACAGGCTACTTGCCGCCTCCGCTAGCGTGGCGCCCATGTCCCGAAAATTCAGCTTCACCGTGCCCTACGCCGTACCGGTCGAAGATCTCCACCGGGCACTCACCAACGACGAAATCTGGCGGTCCCGGTTCGCGGGTGCCAAAACCGCCACCCTCGACCTATCGCACCCCGACGGCGCGGACACCATCCGCATCCATATGACGGAAAAGGCAAGCGACGATAAGATTCCCGGCATCGTGCGCAAGGTGCTCAAGAGCGATCTGGTGCTCTCGCGCACCGACAACTGGCAGGCGCTGCAGGGCGAGATCGCCAAGGGCACCTTCGAGGGCGCCACCGGCGGCATCACCAGCGAGATGTCGGGCACCTACGAACTCCGCCCGATCGCCGAGGGTTCGGAAATCGAGGTCGTCGGCACCGTGCAGGTGAAGGTCCCGCTGGTCGGCGGCGCCATCGAACCGCTCGCCGAACAACTGCACCACCGGGTGCTCGAGAGCGAACGCAAACATATCGAGGCGTGGTTCGCCACCCAGGCCAGCGCCTGAACCTGCGCTCCGGCACACGCCCCGGCCCGAGCCGGGGCGTGTCGGGGCTGGTCAGGCAAAGTCTTCGGGACTGAATTCCTTGGACTCCACCAGTACCAACCAGTTGCCGGAGTTGTCGCGGACGATCGCCTCGGTGCCGTAGGGGCGTTCGGCAGGCGGCTGAATGAATTCCACGCCCTTGGCGGTCAGCTCCTCGAAGGTTTTCTGACAGTTATCGGTCTTCAACCCGAGCGCACCGTGGGTGCCATTGGCCAGTGCGCGGCGGATGGCGTCGGCCAGATTCTCATCCAGCGGCGGTCCCGGAATCATCAGGGTGATCTCGAGTTCGCGATGATCGGGATGTGCGACGGTGACCCAGCGGAAGCCGTTCTCGCCCATGGTCACATCGCTGCTCTCGACGAATCCGAGCTTATCGATGTACCACTGCTTCGCCGCGTCCTGATCGGTGACGTACACAGTGACCAGGGAAACGTTGGTAATAGTCATGCCCAAAGGCTAGAAAACGCGTTGACCTGGCCGCTTCTCCGAAATTGCTGAGCTGTGCGTAGCACCCGCGATTCAACTCGGCGGTTTGCGGTCCGAGAGCCCGTGCATGAACACATAGCAGCCCGGAATCCGCGGCGCCCCATCGGCGAATTTGGCCTGGTACTCCGATGGTGTCACCCCGACCAGCTGGCGGAACTTACTGCTGAACGATCCGAGACTGCTGTACCCGACCAGCATGCAGACCTCGGTCACAGTGAGATTGGTGGCCCGCAGGTAGTCCTGCGCCCGCTCGATCCGCCGCTGCGCCAGATACGCCGCGGGCGTCACCCCGTAGACCGCCGCGAACGCGCGCAGGAAGTGATACTTCGAAACCCCTGCGGCGGCGGCCAATTCGTCCAGATTCAATGGCTCGGCATAGTCGCGATCGGCGAGGTCCCGCGCCCGGCGCAGGTGCGGCAGCAGGTAGAGCGC
Organism: Nocardia sp. NPDC004278; assembly: GCF_053602975.1. NCBI lineage: Bacteria > Bacillati > Actinomycetota > Actinomycetes > Mycobacteriales > Nocardiaceae > Nocardia > Nocardia sp. NPDC004278. The sequence goes on along the minus strand of NZ_JBSGEQ010000004.1, from coordinate 25,689 downwards.
AGGTAATCCGGTCATCTCAGGTGAACGGGGCGAGTTCGTCGATTCGGTAGGACGCCCGGCCCGCCGCTCGCCAGGCCCGTGCGGTCAGATCCAGATCCTCGTCGGTGACCAGATTGCCCATCACCCGAACCGCGGTGCGCTGCAAATACTTCGACCGCATGACCGGCGGCCCGCCCATCGGCACCATCCGCGGATGGGTCGCCAGTCCGGCGATCCGCCGCGCCACCGAGAAGGTCCGTCCGTAGCGGGCCCGCAACAGCTCCGGCCACACCGTCGTCAGATCCGGTTCGTCCAGCAGCCCGGCGAGCATATGACCGCCCTCCAGGCCGTAATCAATGCCCTCGCCATTGAGCGGATTCACACACCCCGCGGCGTCGCCGATCAGTACCCAGTTGCGCCCCGCGATATTCGACACCGCACCACCCATCGGCAGCAGCGCCGATGCGACCGCGCGCAGCGAACCCTCGAACTGCCACTCGTCGCGACGCAGCGAGGTGTAATGCTCCAGCAGCGGTTTCAACGCGATATGTGAGGGCCGCTTCTCGGTGGCCAGCGATCCGACACCGATATTCACCTCGCCATTGCCGAGCGGGAACACCCAGCCGTAGCCGGGCACCAGTTCGCCGTCGGCATTACGCAGCTCCAGATGTGAGGTGATCCACTGGTCGTTGCTGCGTGCGGATTTGATGTAGGCGCGGGCCGCGGTGCCATAGGCGTACTGCCGATGCCAGGTGCGCCCGAGCATTTTGCCGATCGGGGAGCGCACACCGTCGGCTACGACGAGCGTCTTGCAGCCGATCACCTGGGTGCCATCGGCCGTCTTCACGGTCACACCGGCGACGCGATCACCCTCGGGGATGACATCTATCACCTTTGTGCCGTCCAGCATCCTGGCCCCGGACTTCACGGCTGTCTCACGCAGTTTGTCGTCGAGTTCGGTTCGGGGAACGGCACTTCCATAAGTTGGGAATGATCCGCCCGGCCACGGCAGCAGGGCCTCACGGCCGAAGCCGGTCATCCGCAGCCCGTGGTTCACCGTGTGCGCGCGCAGCCAAGCGCCGAGTCCGAGCTTCTCCAATTCGGCGGTCGCGCGCGGGGTGAGTCCATCGCCGCAGGTCTTGTCCCGCGGGAAGACCGCGGAATCGGTGAGTACCACATCGCGGCCGGCCCGCGCGGCCCATGCGGCTGCGGCGGAACCGGCCGGTCCGGCGCCGACCACGAGCACTTCGGTGTGCGTGGGAATCGCGCCCTGCGCCTCCCCGTCCGCGCCCGCGGGTGTGACATCCGGTGAACCCATGCGATCAATACTTGCAGGAGGGTTCGGTTCATGTCGACGGTGCCCGGCTGTGCTGTACACCATGCGATCGATGAGCTCGGAAAAGCATATGCGAAAGTGTCTGATACACCGCATAGTGACGGTGTTCATGGGCCGCGCGGCGGGGACACGCTAGGTTCTCTACCGTGGGGTCGGACGCAGCGCTGGGAGAAGAGATGAGCACATCGGCTGTGAGTGATGAGAGCACGGTGGTTGCCGGAGTCGATCTCGGTGACACCGAGCTCGCGGCGACCGTGCGCAACGGGCTCATCGACGTCGAGAAACTGCTGATCGATGAGCTGTCCGACGGCGAACTGTTCCTGCAGGAGGCGGCGCTGCATCTGGCCAAGGCCGGGGGTAAGCGATTCCGCCCGCTTTTCACCATTCTCACCGGGCAGCTCGGCCCGCGCCCGACCGATCCGGCCCTGGTCACCGCTGGCACCGTCGTCGAACTGGTGCACCTGGCGACCCTCTACCACGACGATGTGATGGACGAGGCCCCGATGCGCCGCGGCGCCCCGAGCGTGAATTCGCGCTGGGGCAATAGCATCGCCATCCTCGCGGGCGACTATCTGTTCGCGCATGCGTCCCGGCTCACCTCGACCCTGGGCCCGGACGCGGTGCGGATCATCGCCGAGACCTTCGCCGAACTGGTCACCGGCCAGATGCGGGAAACCATGGGGGCCCGCGATTCCCAGGATCCGGTGGAGCACTACCTGCGCGTGGTCTGGGAGAAGACCGGTTCGCTGATCGCCGCCGCCGGACGCTTCGGCGGCACTTTCTCCGGCGCCGACACCGAGCACGTCGAACGGCTGGCCCGCCTCGGCGACGCGGTCGGCACCGCCTTCCAGATCTCCGACGACATCATCGACATCTCCTCGGCCGCCGAACAGTCCGGTAAGACGCCGGGCACCGATCTGCGTGAGGGCGTGCACACCCTGCCGGTGCTGTACGCGCTGCGCGATGAGGGTGCCGAGGGCGACCGCCTGCGCAAACTGCTTGCCCACCCGCTGGAGACCGACGCCGAGGTCGAAGAGGCGCTCGGCCTGCTCGCCCACTCCCGCGGCATGGTGCTGGCCAAGGAGAAGCTGCAGGGGTACGCCGATCTCGCGCACGCCGAACTCTCCGCACTGCCCTCGGGGCCGGCCAATGACGCCCTGGAGCACCTGGTCCGCTACACCATCGAACGCGTCGGCTAGTCGTTGCGGCCCGGCACGCCGGACTGGATCACACCCGGAACTTTGCCCGTGATCTCTATCGTTGATCTGCCGTAAGACACTCAACGAACGGGGAGTGGGCAAGGAGACCTATGCACACGCACGGGTATGCGAATGGGCTGAAGACATTCGGGCTCATGGTCGGCCTCTCGGCCTTGATCGTGTTCGCCGGAGCGATGTTCCGTAGCCCGACGATTCTCTTTTTGGCGATCCTGCTTGCGGTGGGTATGAACGCCTACGCCTATTTCAACAGCGACAAGATCGCGCTCAAGGCCATGCACGCGCAGCCGGTCAGCGAGCTGGAGGCGCCGGTCATCTATCGCATCGTGCGTGAGCTGGCGACCACGGCACGCCAGCCGATGCCGCGGCTCTACATCAGCCCGACCAACGCGCCCAATGCCTTCGCGACCGGTCGCAGTCCGCGCCATGCCGCCGTCTGCTGTACCAGCGGCATCCTGCAGATTCTCGACGAGCGCGAGCTACGCGCGGTACTCGGCCATGAGCTATCGCACGTCTACAACCGCGACATTCTGATCTCCTCGATCGCGGGCGCACTGGCCGCGGTCATCTCCGGCCTGGCCAACCTGGCCTTCTTCGCATCGATGTTCGGCGGCAATCGCGAAGGCGAGGGCCCCAATATCCTCGGCGTCATCCTGGTGACGCTGCTCGGCCCGATTGCCGCGACCCTGGTCAAATTGGCGGTCTCCCGCTCGCGCGAATATCAGGCCGACCAGTCGGGCGCCGAGCTGACCGGCGACCCGCTCGCCCTGGCCTCGGCCCTGCGCAAGCTGGAGCGCGGCGTACAGGCCGCCCCGCTGCCCCCGGAACCGCAGCTGACCGCCCAGTCGCATCTGATGATCGCCAACCCCTTCCGCACCGGTGAGCGCGCGGCCCGCTTGTTCTCCACCCACCCCCCGATGGCCGAACGCATCGCCCGCCTCGAGGAAATGGCGGGCGGTCCCCGCCGCTACTGAGCCGCCCGCAACCACAGATCCACGAGCGCCGGGATACCAAGGCGCTCAATCGTGTTCGGCCGCCAACTCCTGTTCGTAGGCCCGCAGCGTCGCCACGAACAGCCGCCGCTGCTCCGCATCCAATGGTTCTAGCACCTTGCGCCAGGCCCGCGCGCTGCCGCCGAGCCAGGCATTGACCGATTGCTCGTGCGCCGCCGCGATGGCAACGATGGTGCGGCGCCGGTCTTTCTCATCCGAGCGCCGCTCCAGCACCCCCTGACGACTCAGATCGCCCACCATCAGGCTGACCGTCGTCGGCGCCACCTCCAGCCGCGCCGCCAGATCGTTCACCGTCATCGGCCCCTCGAACACCAGATTCGCCAGCAATGACAGATGTCGCGGCGCGAGCGAGAACGATTGCAGCTCTTGGGGAACGCGCATCTTCTTGGCTCGTCCCACCACCCGGGGCATGAGCAGCAGCAGGCTCCGAACGCCCTCTTCCACCCCGATGCCAGGCGCGTCCGTTGACATCTACCGCACCTCCCAATGGACATTGCGAACAAAGTAGTTTTGCTCGTAGAGCAAAGTCTGCTTTCTCTGGCAAGGCTAGTACCAGCGCAGTGTCGACCCCGGCCGTCTGCGCACCGAATTCGATCGGCTGGCAGGTGGATTGGAAACCCATTTCCGCTACGAGGCGGACGAGCTCGTCGCGACCCTGAATGCGACCGATCCGGCCACCCTTCGACAGCGATAGTTTGCGGCCGCTTGTGAATTGACCTCGTGCGGCGGAAAAGAGAAACCCCCGCCGATCATTTCTGATCGGCGGGGGTCTTCGGTGGCAGGTGTAGGATTCGAACCTACGTAGGCTTTCACCGACAGATTTACAGTCTGCTCCCATTGGCCGCTCGGGCAACCTGCCGTCGCGCTTCTCGGCGCGCAGTGCAGCTTACAACGAACCCGCACCCATAATGCAAACCGGCTGGCTATCGGCCATGCGACGGGACTACGGTCGCGCCGCGGGGTAGAACTGACCGTGACCGGAACAGCCGGTCCGTAGCGACTGCGCGCAGATCGCTCGAAAGGGTCTGTCAAGACCGTTGGACCGCCAGGACAGGAGCGAAGTGTGGCCGATTCGTCTTTCGATGTTGTCAGCAAGGTCGACCGTCAGGAGGTCGACAACGCGCTGCATCAGGCGGAGAAGGAGCTGAACACCCGCTACGACTTCCGTGGCACCGGTGCGACCATCGAATGGTCCGGTGAGGACAAGATCGTGCTGACCGCCGAGGCCGAGGAGCGGGTCAAAGCGGCACTGGATGTGTTCAAGGAAAAGCTGATCCGCCGCGATATTTCGCTCAAGGCATTCGATGCCGGTGACCCAGCGGCCTCGGGTAAGACCTACAAAATCACCGGCACCCTGGTGCAGGGCATCGACGCCGAACATGCGAAAAAGATTTCCAAGAAGATCCGCGACGAGGGCCCCAAGGGTGTCAAGGCGCAGATCCAGGGCGATGAACTGCGCGTCTCCAGCAAGAAGCGCGATGATCTGCAGGCGGTGATCGCACTGCTCAAGGGTGAGGACTTCGGCATCGCACTGCAGTTCGTCAATTACCGGTAGCTGCCGTGACCGACCCTTTCGAGCGACCTGCAAGCAGTCGCTGGCGGCCGCTCGAGGGTCGCCGGAAACCGGCTCTGACCACCCGGTTTGGAACTGTGACCGGTGAGTGTGTAACCTCGTTCAAGACTTCGCCGCGCCGGGGTCGTGGTCAAAGGATCACGGTGCGGAGCTAGTCATGCCCCCTTAGCTCAGTCGGCAGAGCGTTTCCATGGTAAGGAAAAGGTCAACGGTTCGATTCCGTTAGGGGGCTCGCCGGATTGCCGGTGGTGACCGACTCGGCATCGCTACACCCTCCACTTCGTGGAGCCGGGCGCGGCATCACCAAGGCAATGCGACCCCGTGGCGGTGTAGCTCAGTCGGTAGAGCAAACGACTCATAATCGTTGTGTCGCCGGTTCAAGTCCGGCCATCGCTACCAAAGACCGATCAGACCATCTGGTTGACCGAAAGAAGGAATATCGTGGCCGCGAAGTCCACCGATGTCCGGCCAAAGATCACCTTGGCCTGCGAGCAGTGCAAGCACCGCAACTACATCACCAAGAAGAACCGGCGTAACGACCCGGATCGGCTGGAGCTGAAGAAGTTCTGCCCGAACTGTGGCACGCACCGGGCGCACCGCGAATCCCGCTAGTCCACCACGCGTGCCGCTGCCGCGTTGATTGGCTTCCGGGTTTCGTCCCGGATTCTCGGGTCGTGACACTTGCGAGGGCCGGACATCTTGTCCGGCCCTGACGCGTTTCACGCGCCGAGTGCGGTGCACGAGCGAGCGTAGCGAGTGAGTAACAGACACAGCCGCCAATGCGGGCACGATAGAGCCAAGCGTTAGCGAGGCGCCGTCGTGAACGCTCGTCGACTCCGGTTGCGGGGTCAGATAGGTACAGTCCTCCCGTGACAATCAACACCGGTACAGACGAAGCGGTCGCAATGGACGAAGAACTCGACCCTGCGGCGCACGCCGCGGCAATGGTCGGTCATCACTACCGCGTCGACGACTACTACGAGGTCGGCCGTGAGAAGGTGCGTGAATACGCCCGCGCCGTACAGGACTATCACCCGGTGCACTGGGATGAGGATGCCGCGCAGGAGTACGGCTACGACGGCCTGCTCGCCCCGCTGACCTTCATTTCCCTGGTCGGAATTCTGGCTCAGCGCAAGCTCTTCGAGCAGATCGTCACCGGTTACGACCTGAGCCAGATCATGCAGACCGATCAGATCCTGGAATTCCATCGGCCGATCAAGGTCGGCGACCAGCTGGTCTGCGATGTCTACCTGCACTCGTTCCGGCAGGCCTTCGGCGGCGACATCATCGTCACCAAGAACGTCGTCACCGCGCAGAACGATGAGCTAGTGCTCACTACCTACACCACGCTGATCGGACGCAGCGGCGGCGATATCGACCCGAACCTGCAGGGCGCGGTCCGCAATGTGCTCATGCACGGCATCGGCGAGGACGCCCCCACCCATTACCCGCGCACGCTGGCCGCTCCCGCCGTATCCGCGGCGCCGGTGCCCGCGATCGCGCCGAGCAAGCATGCGCTCGAGTTCGAGGACATCTCCGTCGGCGACGAGTTGCCCCCGCGCACCGTCCGGTTGACGCGTGGCGATCTGGTCAACTACGCGGGTGTGTCCGGCGACGCGAATCCGATCCACTGGAGCGATGAGGTCGTCAAGCTCGTCGGCCTGGACAATGTGGTCGCGCACGGCATGCTCACCATGGGCCTCGGTGGCGGCTTCGTCACCTCCTGGCTCGGCGATCCCGGCGCGGTCAAGGAGTACAACGTCCGCTTCACCAGTCCGGTCTACGTCGGCTCCGAGGAGCCCGCAGAGGTCGAGTTCACGGGTAAGGTGAAGTCGGTGGATCCGGAGACCCGGACCGCGGTCGTCGCCATCGTGGCGAAGGCGGCGGGCAAGAAGATCTTCGGACGGGCTACGGCAACCGTGCAACTGGTCTGAGCTGGTCGGGTGACCCTGATTGGCAAATGCCGCGGGCGGTAACGTACACTCAGATTTCTGGGGTCACCAGCCGCTGCGCGCTGCTCTACAGGGCTGGCTCCAGGTGAGTCCACAAGGATTCGCCACGGGGTCGGCAACTGCCGGAGTAGCGCGCGTGTTGTGTGACACCGGATAGGTAAGAACGACAACTGAATACAGAACAGTGGTCGGACAGCTGCGATCGTCCGACCAAAGGGGCGTAGCTCAATTGGCAGAGCAGCGGTCTCCAAAACCGCAGGTTGCAGGTTCAAGTCCTGTCGCCCCTGCCCTGGATGCCAGCGACGAAAGGATCGACGTGGTCGACGAGCGGGATACTCGCCACGGCGCGCATGCTGCCGAGGATGGCGACGACACCGCCGCCATGGCTCGGCCGAGCGGCAAGCGGTCCGCCCGGCGGGGTCGCTCCGCGTCGCAGGCCGATACGGGTTCGGTCGCCACGATCGACCGGCCCACCCTGGCCAAGGCAGCCAAGAAGACCGATCGGGCCGAGCGCAAGAAGACGGGTAACCCGTTCAAGCGTTTGATCAAGTTCCTGCGTGAAGTTATCGCGGAACTGCGCAAGGTGATCTGGCCCAACCGGAAGCAAATGGTCACCTATACGAGCGTTGTTCTGGTGTTCGTGATCTTCATGGTCGCGTTCATCAGCGGATTGGATCTGGCGTTCATCAAAGGTGTCAACTGGCTGTTCGGCTAGCTGATCGCCGCCGACGCCGGTAGCCGATCCCGGGTTGGCGCGTTATAGCGCGCCCGGCCCGGTACGCAAAGGATGTACGTGACGACACAGGAAGCGAGTGCCCCAGTGAGCACCCCGGAGAACGACACAACCGACGAGTTCCCGGTCGACGACGCGGTGGAGACCATCGAGGAGTCCGTGGCCGTCGAGGAAGCTGTGGTCGACGAATCCGACGCCGCTGACGCCGAAGCTGTCGAGGCTGCTCCTGTCGATGCCGAGCCCGCCGACCCCGTTGCCGAGATGAAGGCCGCGCTGCGGCGCGCCCCCGGCGACTGGTACGTGATCCACTCCTACGCCGGTTACGAGAACAAGGTGAAGGCCAACCTCGAGACCCGCGTACAGAACCTGGACCTCGAGGACTACATCTTCCAGGTCGAGGTGCCGACCGAAGAGGTCACCGAGATCAAGAACGGCCAGCGCAAGCACGTCAACCGCAAGGTGCTGCCCGGCTACATCCTGGTCCGGATGGAGCTCAACGACGAGTCGTGGGGCGCGGTGCGCAACACCCCCGGTGTCACCGGCTTCGTCGGCGCCACCTCGCGCCCGTCGCCGCTTTCCATCGATGACGTGGTGAAGTTCCTGGTCCCGGCCGCGCAGCAGCAGAAGAAGCCCGCTGCCGAGGCCGCCGCGGCGACCGCGGCCGCCACCGATATCGCACCCAAGCCGGTCATCGAGGTCGATTTCGAGGTCGGCGAGTCGGTGACCGTGATGGACGGCCCGTTCGCGACGCTGCCCGCCAGCATTTCCGAGGTCAACGCCGAGCAGCAGAAGCTCAAGGTGCTCGTGTCGATCTTCGGTCGCGAGACCCCGGTCGAGCTGGCGTTCACCCAGGTCGCGAAGATCTAGACCAACTCTGCCGCCCCGGCGACGGGGCGACGGAATGGATCGGCCCGGACCACGGGTTGATTCACCTTGGACTTGCAAAGAGCAAGGAAAACAAACACCTAGGAAAGAAAGATGCCCCCCAAGAAGAAGAAGCTCGCCGGGATCATCAAGCTTCAGATCCAGGCCGGCCAGGCGAATCCGGCCCCTCCGGTCGGCCCCGCGCTCGGTCAGCACGGCGTCAACATCATGGAGTTCTGCAAGGCGTACAACGCCGCGACCGAATCGCAGCGTGGCAACGTCATTCCGGTCGAGATCTCGGTGTACGAGGACCGGACCTTCGACTTCAAGCTGAAGACCCCGCCCGCTGCTCGGCTGCTGCTCAAGGCCGCTGGTGTGCAGAAGGGTTCGGCCGAGCCGCACAAGACCAAGGTCGCGAAGGTCACCATGGACCAGGTCCGGGAGATCGCCAAGACCAAGCAGGAAGATTTGAACGCCAAGGACATCGACCAGGCGGCCAAGATCATCGCGGGTACCGCTCGCTCGATGGGTATCACCGTCGAGGGCTGAGTTCCCGTAATCCCGGACCAGCTGCCGGGATCCACGTGGGAGGGCCAGCCAGGCCCGGCAACCACATCTGAACACCGATAAGGACACAGACAAAATGGCAAAACGAAGCAAGGCGTATCTCGCCGCGGCCGAGAAGGTCGATCGCAATCAGCTCTACTCCCCGCTGGCCGCCGCGCGCCTGGCGAAGGAGACCGCAACCACCAAGACCGACGCGACCGTCGAGGTCGCCGTTCGTCTCGGTGTGGATCCCCGCAAGGCCGACCAGATGGTCCGCGGCACGGTCAACCTGCCGCACGGCACCGGTAAGACCGCCCGCGTCATCGTGTTCGCGGCCGGTGAGAAGGCCGCCGAGGCCGAGGCCGCCGGTGCGGACGCGGTCGGCGCCGAGGATCTGATCGAGCGGATCCAGGGCGGCTGGCTGGACTTCGACGCCGCGATCGCCACCCCGGACCAGATGGCCAAGGTCGGCCGGATCGCGCGTGTCCTCGGCCCGCGCGGCTTGATGCCGAACCCGAAGACGGGCACGGTTACCAACGATGTGACCAAGGCCGTCAACGACATCAAGGGCGGCAAGATCAACTTCCGCGTCGACAAGCAGGCCAACCTGCACTTCGTCATCGGCAAGGCGTCCTTCGACGATGCCAAGCTGGTGGAGAACTACGGCGCCGCACTGGATGAGATCCTGCGCGCCAAGCCGTCGACCGCCAAGGGCCGCTACGTCAAGAAGGTGACGGTCTCGACGAACACCGGACCGGGCATCCCGGTGGACCCGAACCGCACCCGCAACCTCCTCGACGAGGATGCGTAAGTAGCACCCGAGCTTCGGTAGTTCACCGCGAAGGCTGAATTGCCGCAGGCAAGCTGAGCAGTACCGCAGAGGGCGGGAACGCGAATCGCGTTCCCGCCCTCTGCGCGTTGCGGCCGATTGCGGGTGTCGCTCCAGTGCAAGCACCGCCGACCGGACTAATTCGCGCGCGGCGGTGGTTGCCCCTGCAGTGACCGCCGTTCTGCTAATTTCCGGAAGCACACGTAGTGCTTCGACCAATACCGCCGCACTGCGCACCGTGGCGGCGATCGCACCGGAGGGCATCGAGACCTTCTGGTATGAGGGCCTCGCCGACCTTCCGGCATTCAGTCCCGATGACGACGGAACCGGCCATCCGTCGGTTGTCGCACTGCACGAACACATTTCGCGCGCCGACGCGGTACTGCTCTGCACACCCGAATATGCGGGCACCCTCCCCGGCAGCTTCAAGAACCTGCTGGATTGGACCGTCGGCACCGCCGACCTCTACGAAAAGCCAACGGCCTTCCTCAATGTCGCGGCCCGAGGCCGTGGTGAAGGCGCGGCCACCGCCCTGACCACAGTGCTGGGCTATGTCGGTGCCGCCGTCGACCCGGACACCTGTGTCCGACTCCCCGTGGCCCGGGACGCCGTCGACGGCAACGGCCTGGTCACCGCACCCGAGTTTCGCACCGGCGCACTCGCGGCATTGACCCGCCTGGTCCGCCAGGCGACCCCTGCCTGACCCATCGCAGAGGCGAGTCGAAGGGGGCCGAAGCACCGTTCGACTCGCCTCGATGGTCAGCTATCCGAGTGCTCGGTGGATTTGCGCCAGCCGAGCAGTACCGATTCGCCCTGCTGCGCACCCCACGGCAGGAAGATGGCGACGATCAGCGCACACACCACGACCCGCGGCCGCGGTCGCCAGGGATGCGGCATGTGAACCCTGCAGGGCGGCGGTTTTCATTGCGGTGATGAGGTTTTCGCGCTGTGGGTGGTCAGAGATCGGCCCGATCGCGATGGCGAATCCGGCCATCGCGGTCCAGGCGGCGATGGCCAGCGCGCGCTCGCGCTTGTCGGTGAAGATATTGATGATCAGCGCCAGTGTCGCGGGGAAGACTGCCGCGGCGAAGATGCCCATCGCGGCCCGGGCGGCGATGACGCTGCCCATGGACTCCGAGAGCGCGCCGGGGATCAACAGCACGGCAACCATACCCCCGTGCCGGGGGGATGGTTGGGCCATGAGCCGCACAGTGCATGTTCCTTACGTACTGGAACAGGATGAGGATGGCGTATGGTGCGCCAGCGCTGTCCTTCGTCCAGGCGTCGGAGCCTTCGGTGACGGTGACACGCCCGAGGCGGCGCTCGCCGATCTGCGCGAGGGCTTGATCGGATTGCTGGAAGTAGTCGGTCCACCGGACGAGATGACCGTAACCTTGGACGTCGCCTCATAGTTTCCATTCGACTCGAGGGGGAACCAGTTGCCGCCGATGCCTGCTGTGGCGGGTGCGAAAGTTGTACGTGCCCTTGAGAAGTGGGGGTGGTCACTAACGCGGATCAGAGGTAGCCGCCACATCATGCAGCATCCAGACGGACGCACCGTGTCGCGGAACTAACGGACCTGTTGTAGACCCGTTTTGGCAGGCGCCGGGCCAGACCTGTACATTGGATGGCAGTAATCGACGAGTTCGATGACTACCCAATCCGTTCTACCGAAGACCGTTGGTCGCTGCGCCCGCTCGGGCGTGGTCGAAGGTCCGGCATCAAGTCGGCGGCCCACGCAGGGAGGACCGAGGCTGGGAATTGATCCGGTGCACGCCGGGTCGATCACCTGTTGCGCCCCGGAACGCTCTGCGTTCGGGGCGTTTGCTTTATCGCTGGCCCCTGGTACTCGGCAGTTCGAATACGAACCGACATCCAGAGAGGAGGCGAAGTATGGCAAAACCCGAGAAGGTCACCGCGGTCGAAGAGATCACGGAGCAGTTCAGGAGCTCGTCGGCCACCGTCATCACGGAATACCGTGGTCTGTCGGTCGGTAAGCTCACCGATCTGCGTCGCGCGCTCGGCGAAGGCGCTACCTACTCCGTCGCCAAGAACACCCTGGTCAAGCGTGCGGCCGCCGAGGCGGGCGTCGTTGGCCTGGACGACTTGTTCGTCGGACCGACCGCCATCGCCTTCATCAAGGGCGAGCCGGTCGACGCGGCGAAGGCCATCAAGACCTTCGCCAAGGACAACAAGGCGCTCATCATCAAGGGCGGGTACATGGACGGCAACGCGCTGTCCGTTGCCGAGGTCGAGAAGATCGCCGACCTGGAGTCCCGCGAGGTGCTGCTGGCCAAGCTGGCAGGCGCCATGAAGGGCAACCTGGCGAAGGCTGCCGGTCTGTTCAACGCTCCCGCTTCGCAGGTGGCCCGCCTGGCCGCCGCCCTGCAGGAGAAGAAGCAGGCCGAAGGCGGAGCTGCCGCCGAGTAACACCCATGCGGGTGACTCGTTTGCGGCTCGCCCACATAGACAACCAACTACCGAAAGGAAACAACAATGGCCAACGTTGACGAACTGCTCGAGACCTTCGCCGGAATGACCCTGCTCGAGCTGTCGGACTTCGTCAAGAAGTTCGAGGAGAAGTTCGAGGTCACCGCGGCTGCTCCGGTCGCCGTCGCCGCCGTCGCCGGTGCCGCTCCGGCCGAGGCCGCCGAGGAGCAGGACGAGTTCGACGTCATCCTCGAGGGTGCGGGCGAGAAGAAGATCCAGGTCATCAAGGTGGTCCGCGAGATCGTCTCCGGCCTGGGCCTGAAGGAAGCCAAGGACCTGGTCGAGGGTGCCCCGAAGCCGATCCTGGAGAAGGTCGCCAAGGATGCCGCCGAGGCTGCCAAGGCGAAGCTGGAAGAGGCTGGCGCCAAGGTCTCGGTCAAGTAATTCACTTGACCCCGCCGAGCGACCCGCAAGTGGTCGCCACGGCTGCGTCGTCGAACGGGCGGTCCCCAGCGGGGACCGCCCGTTTGCTTTGCCCCGGAGCATGCGACGGTAATGCGATTACTGAGAGTGATTCGGGGTTACTCTTCGGTCAGGTTAGGGTGTGCCGCGTCATGCTCATGGGATACAGTGACCGCACCCACTGTGACGCGACACACCGTGATACCCGATAGCGCGGTTCGCCGGTGGGCTGCTCGCTGAGAATTTGTGGAGGTAGGCGTGGGCGTCGAGGTCAGGACCGAAGGTGTTACCAAATCCTTTGGTTCACAGCGTATTTGGCAGGATGTCTCGCTGACGCTGCCTTCGGGTGAGGTCAGCGCGCTGCTCGGCCCCTCGGGTACCGGTAAATCGGTGTTTTTGAAGTCGTTGATCGGTTTGCTGCGTCCGGAGCGCGGTTCGATCTTTATCGATGGCACCGATATCACCACCTGCTCCAATAAGGAGCTCTACGAAATCCGCAAGCTGTTCGGTGTGCTGTTCCAGGACGGTGCGCTGTTCGGGTCGATGAACCTGTTCGACAATGTGGCGTTCCCGTTGCGTGAGCACACCAAGAAGTCCGAGTCCGAGATCAAGAAGATCGTGATGGAGAAGCTCGAGCTGACCGGTCTGCTCGGCGCGGAGGGCAAGCTGCCGGGTGAGATCTCCGGTGGTATGCGCAAGCGTGCCGGTCTGGCGCGGGCACTGGTGCTGGATCCGCAGATCATTCTGGTCGACGAGCCCGACTCCGGCTTGGATCCGGTGCGTACCTCGTATCTGTCGCAGTTGCTGATCGATATCAACGCTCAAATCGACGCGACGATCCTGATCGTGACCCACAACATCAACCTGGCCCGTACGGTGCCCGACAACATCGGCATGCTGTTCCGCCGCTCCCTGGTGATGTTCGGTCCGCGCGAGGTGCTGCTCACCTCGGAGGAGCCGGTGGTCAAGCAGTTCCTCAACGGTCGCATGATCGGTCCGATCGGTATGTCCGAGGAGAAGGACGAGGCCCAGATGGCGCGCGAGCAGGCGCTCGTCGACGCCGGTCACCATCACGGTGGCGCCGAGGAGGTCGAGGGCATCATCCCGCAGATGCGGGCGACGCCCGGTATGCCGGTACGCCAGGCCGTACTTCGCCGCCAGGCGCGAGTCCGCGAAATCATGCACACCCTGCCGCATGCGGCCCAGGTGGCTATTCGCGAGTCACTTGATCAGAACGACGATACGCAGGTGATGGCGTACCAGAACGGCGACCAGGGTGGATACCAGGGTGGCTCGTTCGACACTACCGTGCGCCACAACACAACTAACGGGTAACATCTGCGATCGTGAATTCCACCCTGGCGCGATTGCGGACTCCTGTGGAGTCGGGGTTTGGCCAGGCCGGCAACATCTTTGCGCTGCTCATCGACGTGATGCGCAAGACGTTCAAGCGGCCTTTTCAGTTGCGCGAATTCATCGAGCAGTCGTGGTTCATCGCGAGTGTCTCGATCCTGCCGAGCGCACTGGTCGCCATTCCGTTCGGTGCGGTTGTCGCGCTGCAGACCGGCTCTTTGATCAAACAACTCGGCGCCGAATCCTTTACCGGCGCAACCAGCGTGTTGGCTACCGTCCAGCAGGCCGCTCCCGTTGTCACCGCGTTGATCATCGCGGGCGCGGCCGGATCGGCGGTCGCCGCCGACCTCGGCTCGCGCACCATCCGTGAGGAGATCGACGCGCTCGAGGTGCTCGGCGTCGATCCGGTGCAGAAGCTCGTTGTGCCACGCGTGCTCGGCATGATGCTGGTCGCGCTGCTGCTCAACGGTCTGGTGTCGGTGGTCGGCATCGCCGGTGGCTACTTCTTCAATGTCGGGCTGCAAGGCGGCACGCCCGGCGCCTACCTCGCTTCGTTCTCCGCACTGGCCCAGCTGCCTGACCTGTGGATCGGCGAAATCAAAGCCTTGATATTCGGTCTGCTCGCAGGTGTGATCGCCGCGTACAAGGGGTTGCATCCCAAAGGGGGCCCGAAAGGAGTCGGAGACGCGGTGAACCAATCCGTGGTTATCACCTTCATGGTTCTGTTCTTCGTGAACTTGATCCTGACCCTGGTGTATCTGCAAGTCGTCCCCGCCAAGGGCGCCTGACCCGTGGCCACCTCGTACCGCCCCCCGGCCCTGGCGAAATCCGCCCGCCGGGTCCGTGAGATCGCGCGCATGCCGGTGAACGTCGTCGACCGCGCCGGCGATCAGATGTCGTTCTACTCCAAGGCCATTGCCTGGATTCCGCGCACCGCTGTGCACTACCGCAAGGAGGTCATGCGGCTGCTCGCCGAGGTGACCTTCGGCAGTGGCGCGCTGGCCGTCATCGGCGGCACCATCGGCGTCATCATCTTCATGTCCGGTTCGGTCGGCGTTGTCGTCGGCCTGCAGGGCTTCAAGGCCTTGGACTCGCTCGGCAGCTCGGTGCTGACCGGCTTCCTCACCGCCTATATCAATACCCGGGAGATCGCGCCGCTGGTCGCCGCGCTCGCGCTATCGGCAACGGTCGGTTGTGGATTCACCGCACAGCTCGGTGCGATGCGGATCTCCGAGGAGATCGACGCACTCGAAGTGATGGCGGTGCCGGGTGTGCCTTTCCTGGTGACCACCCGGGTGATCGCGGGCTTCCTCGCGGTCATTCCGCTCTACATCGTCGGGCTGCTCGGCACATTCCTGGCATCACGAATGATCAGCATCTGGTTCAACGGACAATCCAGTGGCTCCTATGACCACTATTTCGGTCTGTTCCTGCCACCTGAAGACGTCTTATATTCGTTCGTCAAAGTCTTGGTCTTCGCATTCGTGATCATCATGGTGCATTGCTATTACGGCTTCAACGCCACCGGCGGACCGGCCGGTGTCGGTGTCGCAGTGGGCCGCGCGGTGCGCGCGGCGATTGTGTTGGTGAATGTTCTGGACTTCTTCCTCAGCCTCGCCATTTGGGGTACGACAACGACGGTGCGGGTTGCGGGATGAGGGCGCCGATCATCGAAACGGCAAGCAGTGAGGTGCCGTCATGAGTAA
Organism: Nocardia sp. NPDC004278; assembly: GCF_053602975.1. Taxonomy (NCBI): domain Bacteria; kingdom Bacillati; phylum Actinomycetota; class Actinomycetes; order Mycobacteriales; family Nocardiaceae; genus Nocardia; species Nocardia sp. NPDC004278. The sequence goes on along the minus strand of NZ_JBSGEQ010000004.1, from coordinate 9,696 downwards.
TCGCGTGCAGATGTGGCGCGCGACGGAGAAATTGCGCGTCCGACTGCTCGGCATCGCGTTCTTCTTGGTCTGTGCACTATTTCTGGTGACGACGGTCGCGATCTACAACAAGGCGTTCGTCGACACCGTCCGGGTCAACCTGGTCACCGACAGTGTGGGAAATGCGCTGACCCGCAATGCCGATGTGAAGGTGCGCGGCGTCAACGTCGGCGAGGTCAGGTCCAGCCGATCCGAGGGTGGTCAGGTGACCCTCGACCTGGCGATCGATCCCGGCAAGGCCACCCAGATTCCGGTCAACGCCACGGCTAGGCTGCTGCCGAAGACGCTCTTCGGCGAGCGGTACGTGGACCTCATCATCCCGGACGAACCCAGCAAGCAGCACCTGTCCGCTGGCGTCACGCTGCATCAGGACAAGAGCGGCAATGCCATCGAGATCAGCAAGCTGCTCGACGATGTGCTGCCGCTGCTGCAGGCGATTCCGCCGCAGGACCTCGCCTCCACCCTCGGTGCGCTGTCGCAGGCGCTATCGGGTCAGGGTGTGGCACTGGGTGAGTCGGTGGACAAGCTGGACACCATCTTCCGCGACCTCAACGGTGTGATGCCCGATATCAAGCAGGATCTGGTGAGCTTCGCCGATGTGGCGGCCACCTACTCCGACGCCCTGCCGCAGCTGGTCGACGCCTTCGACAATCTGCGCACCACCAACGCGACCATCGTGCAGCGCCGCCCGCAGATCGACACGCTGCTGGCGACGCTGAACCCGACCGCGGCCAGCACCGCGGACTTCCTGATCGCCAACCGCGACAACATCATCGACCTGGCCGCCGACTCCCGCCCAGCGCTGGAACTGCTGGCCACCTATTCGCCGACCTACGCCTGCGCGATGGCGAACTTCGCCAAGATGAAGCCGCGCATCGACCAGATCATGGGTATGGGCACCTCGCGGCCCGGCTCCCGAGTGTCGGTGGAGCTGACCAATACCCGCGGTAAGTACCTGCCCAACCAGGACGAGCCACGCTGGCTCGACACCCGCGGACCGTGGTGTGTGCCGGAGTACCCGGTGTTCACCGATCCGGGCCAGTACACCGGCGGACCGAGCAATGACGGCTCCTATGCGGTGCCAAGCCGCAATCCGGGTGACCAGGTCAGCGGTAACTTGTCGGTGCCGCAGTTCGGGATGTATCCGGCTGCGAATGTGCCGACCACGGTGGGTTCGCCGACCGAACAGCGGACCCTCGGCGCGATCTATGGTGCGGCGAACGGTGTTTCGCCCGAGCAGGTGCCCAGCTGGGTCACCCGGATCGGTGCACCCGCATTCCGCGGCAGCGAGGTGAGCGTGCGATGAAGGAAAAGATGCGCGGCCTCGGATCGCCGCTGACCAAACTCGTCATCTTCATCATCGTCACCCTTTTCGCGACCACGGTCCTCGGGCTCTCGATCGCGAACTACACCGGCCGCGGCACCCCGTTCAAGGCCCGCTTCAGCGATGTCACCTCGCTCAACAAAGGCGACGAGGTGCGTATCGCGGGCGTACGGGTCGGGAAGGTCACCAGTGTCTCGATCGTGGACAAGCGCCAGGCCGAGGTCGGCTTCGAACTGACCGACCGCAATTGGCTGCCCGCCTCGACGACGGCGACCATCCGCTACCGAAACCTGGTCGGCCAGCGCTATATCGCGCTCGAACAGGGCGCGGGGGAGCAGGGCCGCAAGCTCAATAAGGGCGCGACCATCGGGCTCGAGCACACCAAGCCAGCGCTGAACCTGACCACGCTGTTCAACGGCTTCCGGCCGCTGTTCCAGACGCTCACCGCCGACGATGTGAACAAGCTGTCCTACGAGATCATTCAGGTCTTCCAGGGCGAGCAGGGCACCATTCACGATCTGGTGGCGACCACCGCGAATCTGACCAACAAGATCGCCGATAAGGACGCCGTCATCGGTGAGCTGGTGAAGAACCTGACGGCCGTGCTCAATGCGGTCAATGAGCGCGAGGGCCAGTTCGATCAGCTGATCGTCAATACCGAGGCGCTGGTCAGCGGGCTGGCCGCCGACCGCGACACCATCGGCAGCTCGGTGACCTCGCTCGGCAATCTGGCCTCGGCCACCGCGGATCTGCTGGTGCCGACCCGCCCGACGTTGCAGGGCTCGATCGCCGGACTCAGCCAGCTGACCGGCACCATCGACGAGCGCAAGGACGAAGTGAATACGGCGCTGACCAACCTGCCGATCAAGATGGAAAAACTCGGCCGCGCCGGCAGTTACGGCTCGTGGTTCCAGTTCTACCTGTGCGGTATCGACATCGTGGTCGGGCCGGGCGCGGTGGACGCACCGCAGCTCAACCTCCCGGCCGGGCTGCCGACGGTCAACCAGCCGATCTACACCAATGCCGCACCGCGCTGCCAGGGGAAGGGGGGTCACTGATGGACGACCGGATCCTGCTCGGCAAGCGCAGCCCCGCGTTCATGGGTGTGCTCGGCCTTGCCATGGTGCTGCTCGTGACGATCTCCGCGTTCTTCCTGGACCGGCTGCCGATTATCGGCGCTGGTACCAAATACACTGCGGAGTTCTCTGAGGCCGCTGGCCTCAAGAAGGGCAATGAGGTGCGCATCGCGGGCGTGAAAGTCGGCGCGGTATCGGATGTTCGGCTCGACGGCAACAAGGTGCTCGTCGACTTCCGCACCCAGGACGCCTGGATCGGCAACGAGACGACCGCCTCCATCCAGATCAAGACCGTGCTCGGCCAGAAGTACCTGGCGCTGGACCCGAAGGGTTCCGAGCCCGCGAATCCGAGCAAGGCGATCCCGCTGTCACGCACGGTATCTCCGTACGACGTGGTGGACGCGTTCAGCGACGCGGCCAACAACATCGACAAGATCGACACCGCACAGCTGGCCACCAGCATGCGAGTGCTCTCCGAGGCGTTCGAAACGACGCCGCCGGAGATCCGCAACTCCATCGACGGCGTGGCCCGGCTCTCGGAGACGCTGGCCAAGCGCGATGAGGAGCTGAAGAAGCTGTTCGCCGCGGCCAGGCAGACCACCGGAGTGCTCGCGGACCGCAATCAGCAGTTCGAGCGCCTGCTCGCCAATGGCGGACAGCTGTTGGCGGAGCTGAATATTCGGCAGCAGTCGATCGCGCAGCTGCTCAGCGGCGCCAGGACGGTGTCCGCCGAGCTGAGTGCACTCGTCGCCGACAACGAGAAGCAGATCGGGACGGCGCTGACCAACCTGAAGTCAGCGATCGACCTGCTGAACGACAACCAGCAGAACATTTCCAAGACGCTGGAACTCGCGGCTCCGTTCTACGGCCTCTACGCCAACGTACTCGGCACCGGCCGCTGGTTCGACGCGGTAATCGTGAACCTGGTCCCGCCCGGCCTGCCGGAGATTCCGGGCAACCGGCCGCCGGTGCGCACCATGGGAGGTAACTGACATGGGGGTGAACTGGCCTCGTAAGGAACCGCTGACCACACTGCGGTCCTCGGGTCGTGGCACCAAGGTGGCCATCGCGATCGGTTTGATCGCGGCATTGGTCGTGGCCGGGGCGCTGTGGTGGCTCTTCGACCGGATGACCACAACCAAGATCACCGCATACTTCGACCGCTCCGTCGGTATCTACCAGGGTTCAGATGTGCGGATACTCGGTGTGCCGGTCGGGCACGTGGATTCGGTTGAGCCGCAAGGTGATCAGGTCAAGGTGGTGATGAGTGTCGACCGCAAATACGATATCCCCGCCGAAGCCAAGGCCGCGCAGATCACGCCATCGATCGTCTCCGATCGCTACATCCAGCTGACCCCGGCCTACTCCGGCGGTCCGAAAATGGCACGCACCGCGACCATTCCGCGCGATCGCACGGTCACCCCGGTCGAGGTCGACCAGCTGTACAAGAGCATTACCGAACTCTCCGACGCGTTGGGCCCCAATGGCGCCAATGCCGAGGGCGCGGTGAACCAACTGGTACGCACCTCGGCGGCGAATCTGGCGGGCAACGGCGAGGCGCTGGCCAACGCCATCACTCAGCTCTCGCGCGCGACGCGGTACCTCAGTGATACCCGCGGCGATATCTTCGACACGGTCAAGAATCTGCAGACCTTCGTCACCATGCTGGCCCAGAACGACCAGCAGGTGCGGCAGTTCAATGCCCAGCTCGCGGATCTGTCGACGTTCCTCGCCGGGGAACGTCAGGATCTCGGTGCGGCGCTGAATCTGCTGTCGATCGCACTGGGTGATGTCGCCCGGTTCATCGATGAGAACCGGGATCTGGTCCAGCAGAACGCCAAGGGCCTGACCACGCTCACCGCGACGCTGGCCAAGCAGCGCGATGATCTCGCCGCGGCATTGCCGGTGCTGCCGCTGGCACTGAGCAATCTGATCAATATCCACAACGCGGAATCCGGCACCCTCGATATGCGCGCCAACCTCACCGATCTGCAGGACCCGTTCGGTGTGGTGTGCAAGATGCTCGACCTGAGCAAGTTGATGCCCGGCGATCCGAAATTCGAGGCGCTCGGCAAGCAGATGCGCCCGATTCTGGAGCACTGCAAGGAGATTACCGATCAGATCACCGCGGGCGTGCAGACGCCGACGCTGATCCTGCCGTTCGGCATTCTCAGCGGTGAGAACGAGCAGCGCGCCCCGGTGCCCGGCACCGTTCCGGGCACCCCGTCCGATCAACTTCCGCCCTCGCAGGGAGGTGGCCAGCGATGAACAAGCGAGTCCGTTCCGCGGCACGCACTCTCCGCGTAGCGACTGCTCGCAGGTCGCTCGAAAAGGTCCGCGTAGCGATTGCTTACAGGTCGCTCGAAAAGGTCCGCGTAGCGACTGCTCGCAGGTCGCTCGAAATGGTCGGCTCCGCGCTGGTTGTCGGCATGAGCGCGGTCCTGGTGACCTCGTGTTCCTCCGAAGGCATCTACGCGGTACCGCTGCCCGGTGGCGCCGATGTCGGTGACCATCCGATGACCATCGATATCCGCTTCGACGATGTACTCGATCTGGTGCCGCAGTCCGCGGTCAAGGTCGAGGGCGTTGCGGTGGGTCGGGTCGAGGACATCGCGCTCGCACCGGACGGCTGGACCGCCAGTGTGCGCACCGTGGTGAACTCCTCGGTTGATCTGCCCGCCAATGCGCGGGCCGAGGTGCGGCAGTCGAATCTGCTCGGCGAGAAGTTCATCGAACTGTCCAAGCCCACCGATCAGCCCGATACCAAGAAGCTGACCAACGGTTCGGTCATTCCGGCCGACCGCACCAGGCACGCGACCGAGGTCGAGCAGGTGCTCGGTGCGTTGTCGTTGCTGCTCAACGGTGGCGGCGTTGCGCAATTGCAGCCCATTGTCACCGAGCTGAACAAGACCCTGGGCGGCCGTGAGGAGCGGGTGCGCTCGCTGCTCGATCAGGCCAATAAGTTGGTCGCGGGGCTGAACGATCAGGTCGACGACATCACCAGGGCCATCGACGGACTCGCCACGCTGAGCAACCGGGTGAGCACCCAGACCGATCAGATCAGCAAGATCATCGATGAGCTGCCGCAGGGCATCAAGATCCTGAACGAGCAACGGCCGCAACTGATTGCGCTGCTCCAGCAGCTGGATCGGGTGGGACAGGCCGGATTCGACGTGCTGAACCACTCCAAGGACGATCTGATCAAGGATCTGACCTCGCTGCGTCCGACCCTGCAGGAACTCGGCAGGGCCGCACCGGATCTGGTCACGGCGCTGCCCCTGGTGCCGACCTATCCGTTCCCGGACTCCACGCTGGAGGGCACCTTCGGCGGCCAGGTGAACACCTGGCTCTCGGTGGACCAGCAGATCGGTGTCACGCTGAGCAATCTCGGCGTCGGCAAGGGCGATCCGGTGTACATCCCGCCGCCGTACGGCCCGGAAGTGCCGGTGAATCCGACCAACCCGTACTACGGCGGCAATGGCCCGCGCCCGGGTTGGCCGACGGTTTCGCTGCTGCCGCTGCCGCCCAACATGCCTCGCTTCCCGGCAGGCCTGCCGCAACTGCCGGCCGGACCGCTCGGGGCGATTCTCGACCAAATCGGAGGTGGTCGGCGATGACCCGCCTGGTGCGCTATCAGCTGATCGCGTTCGCCGTGATCGCGGTGCTCGGCGTGGTCTTCGTCGGCGCCAAATACGTTCGGCTCGATCACATGCTGGGCATCGGCGAGTACCACGTGAAGGTCGAGGCCAAGCAGACCGGCGGCATCTACAAGGGCGCCGAGGTGACCTACCGCGGCGTCCCGGTCGGCCGAGTCGGCGATCTCGAACTCACCGACACCGGTGTGGCGATCAAACTCGTGCTGGATTCGAGCGCGCCGAAGGTCCCGGAATCGGCGCGCGCCGTCATTGCCAACCGGTCGGCCATCGGTGAGCAGTATGTCGACCTGCAGCCCGATGCCGACCACGGCCCGTACCTGCGCGACGGTTCGGTGATCAGCTCGGCGACGACACCGGTCTCGGTGGAGCAACTGGTGCAGAGCGTGGACACCTTCACCCGCTCGGTCGATCTCACCGCGCTGAATAAAACCGTCACCGAACTCGGCAGGGCCTTCGACGGCAAGGGCGACGATCTAAAAGTCTTCGTCGATTCGCTGAACAAGTTCACCGCGGCATTCAGCGACAGTCTGCCGCAGACGATCCAGCTGATCAGGGACGGCCGGATCGCGCTGGGCACCCAGGCGGACCAGTCGAGCTATATCCGGCAGTTCAGCCAGGGTCTCGACGAGCTCACCGCGCAGCTGCGCTCCAGCGATCCGGATATCCGGCGGCTGATCGGCACCGGCACCGATGCGGGCGAGCAGGTCAGCGCACTGCTGAAGGAGAGCGGCGGCGCACTCACCGAGGATCTGGCCAACCTGCGTCAGCTGATGGTGTCCATCTCGCCGAAGTTCTACGCGCTGCGTCCGCTGCTGCAGATGATTCCCGCGCTGTCCATCGGCGCGTCGTCCACCGCACCCGGTGACGGCACCAGCCACTTCGGCCTGGTGCTCGAGGTGAACAACCCGCCCGCATGCACCCAGGGCTACGAGGGCACCCAGCGCATCCTCGAGCAGATGAAGCGGGAGAATCCGGACTTCGACGACACCCGCGACGAATTCCCGTTCAACAAGGACGCGAAATGCACGGTGCCGTTTGGTAATCCAACGGCGGTGCGGGGCGGAGCGCGCGCCGATCTGGCCGATCCGAGCATTGTCCAGCCCTGGGATTCGACCCCGAAAACCGATCCGGAGAAGCTGAACCTGAACCCGATCGCCGTGCAGATGGCCACCCTGTTGGGGGTCACGCCCAAGCGGTGAACAGGACCTATGCGGCTACGCCGCAGTAACCGAAGTTAGGGTGTCTGGCTGTGAGCATCGACATGTCCAAGGAAACGCCGGTTGCTACCGGCACCGATTCCACGGAAGCTGATGCCGCGGCGCATGACGCGACGGCATCGGTTTCCGCGCACCCGGCAGAGGCGTCCGCTGACGCTCCCGCCGGTCGACTCGCGGTCACCATGGCCGCGGCCGCCGCGCTGGTCGTCGCACTGATCGCCGCGGCCTGGTTCGGCACCGGCTGGGTGCGTGCGGCGTTCTTCACCGACGGTCCGCGCGCCGATGCGCGCGATACCGCCCTCGCCGATGCCAGGCAGGCCGCGATCAACCTGATGTCGCTGGATCCCAATGATGTCGACGGATCGATCAAGCTGATCCAGTCCTCGATGACCGGATCGCTGCTCGATGACGCCACCAAGACCCAGGAGCAATTCCGCTCGCAGGCCACCGAGGCCAAGACCAGGCTGGAATCCAAGGTCGTCGGTTCCGCGCTGACCGCGCTGAACTCCGAGCGGGATCACGCGTCGGCGCTCATCGTGTTGCAGACCACCAGGACCGCACCGAATGCCGCGCCGTATGCCTACCGGCAGACCTGGGCGCTGGACCTGGTCGAACAGGGTGACGTGTGGAAGGCCGAGAAGGCGAGTCCGCTGAGTCAGCCCATCCCCGTGAATCAGCCGGCTGCCGGGCAGACCGGTGCGACGCCGTCCGCGGGCGCCACCCCGCCCAAGCCCGGATCGTAGGAGAACCCGCCATGGCATCTCGTCGACCAGTCAATCGGGTCACTCCCCGCAACCGTCCCACCGTCGGCCGCACCGCGGCCAGCGCCGGATCCGCCGCCACCCGCCGTGGCGCCCGCGCGAGCGACGAGTCCACCGCGAAGCGCAGGACCAAGGTGGCGGGCACGACCGAGCCGGTACGTCCCGCTCCACGGCCCGCACCGTCGCGGCCCTGGTCCCAGCGGCTGCGCCTGGGGCGGGGATGGGGGCTGGTCGCGGCCATGCTCGTCGCCACCGTGCTGCTCGGCGCATTCGCCACGGTCGCGGCGTTCCGTCCGGGCATCGACGATTCGAACCAGGGCTACGTGGACACCAAGGCCACCGAGGAGGTGACCGCGGCCGCCTCCCATGCGCTGAAGACCATTTACGCCTACGACGTGAACAAACTCGACGGCTACAAGGATGCCGTGCACGCGGTCGTCACCGGCCAGATGCTGACCGATTTCGACAAGTACGCCGATACCAATCTCGCCGCCCTGAAACAGGCGCAGACCAGCGCCGATGCGCTCGCCGATCCGATCGGGGTGACCTTGCTCACCAAGGATCGGGCCGAGCTGCTGGTGAACTTCGTGGTCAGCGCGAACAAGAACGGCGCCGCGCAGCAGAGCGCGTCCGGCCCGATCGTGCTGAAGATGCAGAAGGTCGACGGAAAGTGGCTGGCCTCGGCCATCGTCGACCAGTAATCGCTTGCGGGCCCTGCCACTTGACGAGTTTCGCCGGACACGTCACGCTATTCACAACAGCGGCAGCTGTCACAGTGGCTTCATGAGCCCCGTGGCTACCCGAAGCAGCCAGCGATTCGGGCATGACACGCGGTCATAACGGTCACGGCGCGCCGCCCCGCGGCGGCTGGTTCGGGTGGTACTTTGACACCACCTTGCGTATGGGTGTACGGTTGGACGTTGCGCTGGCTGCCTCCTGTCCATACCTCGATTTGCACACGTAAGTTCCACCCTTCCGGTGTTACTTCCGTTGTTGCCTGTTCGGGTTTCGTTCGGGTTGTGACCAGCGGAATTCGTAGCAGACAAGCGACGGTCGCGGACCACCACGCGACGCGCGTGAGGTGCTGGAAGGACGCATCTTGGCAGTCTCCACCCAGACCAAGGCAGTTGCCGGAATCCCCGGAGCCCCGTTGCGGGTGTCTTTCGCGAAGATCCGTGAACCCTTGGAGGTGCCCGGACTTCTCGATCTACAGACCGACTCTTTTGCATGGCTGATCGGTTCGCCGTCTTGGCGTGAAAAAGCCGCGGCACGCGGTGACGGCGGGCTAGTCGGGGGACTCGAGGAGGTGCTCGAGGAGCTGTCGCCGATCGAGGACTTCTCCGGGTCGATGTCCCTGTCTTTCTCGGATCCTCGTTTCGAGGAGGTCAAGGCCTCCATCGACGAGTGCAAAGACAAGGATATGACCTACGCGGCGCCGTTGTTCGTGACCGCTGAGTTCATCAACAACAACACCGGTGAGATCAAGAGCCAGACGGTCTTCATGGGTGATTTCCCGATGATGACCGATAAGGGCACGTTCATCATCAACGGCACCGAGCGCGTCGTGGTGTCGCAGCTGGTGCGTTCGCCGGGTGTGTACTTCGACCACAGCGTGGACAAGGG
>NZ_JBSGEQ010000003.1:483245-508136 GCF_053602975.1 Nocardia sp. NPDC004278 | reverse complement strand
TCAGCGTGTATGCGGTGAGCATCCACTGCCTGTAGCCGTCGCTGATGTTGAGATCCTGCTGCGCGAAGGGCAGCGAGATGGTCACGATGGTGGCGCGGTCAGCAGCCGCTCGATGTGGAAGTGTTCGTCGAGCGCGTAGTAGAGCACCGCGACCTCCTCCGCATCCCGGTCGGCGATATCGGCCACGTCGATGATGTCCAACAGCGGGAACAGGTGGATGAGGCGGAACACGTGCTCGGCCAATTCCGCTGGCGCACCCTGCTCGACGGCGGCGCGCGCATGCGTCGCCAGATCCTCGGCGTGAGCCGCAGGCAGCCGAGCGGGCAGCATCTGCTCCGCCAGCTTGCGCACACCATCGCGGTAGCGGGCGATATCGGCGCCGATGGCAATCGGCTGCGGACGGCTGGTCAGCAGCCAGCGGGATACCCGATCGAGGGTGCGCCTGGTCTCCCGCTCCAGGGCGTCACGCGCCGCCGTCGGCATCGGAGTCGTCCGGATGCGCTGCCAGAGCGTGTGCAGATCGAACACCTCGGTTGCGACGGTAAAGGCGCGCACCGCGTCTTCGGTGCTCGCGCCCGCCTCTTCGGCCAGGCGGAACGCGTAGGTGATGCCGCCGTGGTCCACCACATCGTTGACCACCATGGTGGCCACAATCTGGCGGCGCAGCGGATGCCTGCCGATCGCGTCGGCGAACCGATCCCGCAGCGGCTTCGGGAAGTACGACCGAAGCACCGACTCGAAGGCCGCGTTATCCGGCAGATCACCGGCCAGCAAATCATCTTTGAGCGAAAGCTTCACGTGCGCGAGCAGATTCGCCAGTTCCGGCGAGGTGAGCCCGCGCCCCTCCGCCGTCCGCTTTTTCAGCTCGGCATCCGAGGGCAGTGCCTCGAGCCGCCGGTCCACGCCACGGCGGAATTCGAGGTCGGCGATCAGCCTGCGATGTACGCCGGACAGGGGCACCGATTGGGCGCGCGAGAGGCCCATCCGGAAGTTCTGCGAAATATTGTCGCGCAGTACGAGTTCGGAGACCTCGTCGGTCATCGCGGCCAGCAGTTCGGTGCGATCGGCAGCGGCGAGCTCACCGCCGGAGATGACCGCATCGAGCAGCACCTTGATATTGACCTCGTGGTCGGAGCAGTCGACGCCCGCCGAATTGTCGAGCGCGTCGGTGTTCATCCGGCCACCGTTCGCGCAGTATTCGATGCGGCCGAGTGCGGTGGCACCGAGGTTGCCGCCCTCACCGATCACCTTGGCGCGCAACTGGTTCGCATCGACACGCACGGCATCGTTGGACTTGTCACCGGCATCGGCATTGGTCTCGGTGGAGGCCTTGATATAGGTGCCGATGCCGCCGTTCCAGAACAGATCCACCGGGGCGAGCAGGATCGCGCGGATCATCTCCGGCGGGGACAGGGTGGTCACACTCGGATCCAGATCCAGGGCCGCGCGCACCTGCGGACTGACCGGCACCGCCTTGGCGGACCGGTCGAAGACGCCGCCGCCCTTGCTGATCAGCGCCTTGTCGTAGTCGGCCCAGGACGAGCGCGGCAGCGCGAACATCCGCTGCCGCTCCCGGAACGAGATCGCCGCATCGGGATTCGGGTCGAGGAAGATGTGCCGGTGATCGAAGGCGGCCACCAGCCGAATGTGCTCCGAGAGCAGCATGCCGTTGCCGAAAACGTCGCCACTCATATCGCCGACCCCGGCGACGGTGAAATCCGTTGTCTGCGTGTCGATATCCATTTCGGCGAAGTGCCGCTTGACGCTTTCCCACGCGCCCTTGGCGGTAATACCCATCGCCTTGTGGTCGTACCCCACCGAACCACCCGAGGCGAAGGCGTCACCGAGCCAGAAACCATACTGGCGCGCAACATCATTGGCGATATCGGAGAAGGTGGCGGTGCCCTTGTCCGCGGCGACCACGAGGTAGGTGTCGTCGCTGTCGCGACGCACCACACGCTCCGGTGGCACCACCTCACCCGAGGCATGATCGACGTTATCGGTCACATCGAGCAGACCCGAGATAAAGGTCCGATAGCAGGCAATACCTTCGGTCAGCAGCGCCTGCCGGTCCGTGCTCGCGTCACCGGTGGTCACCGGCGCCCGCTTGACCACGAACCCGCCCTTGGCGCCGACCGGGACGATGACCGCGTTCTTCACCGCCTGCGCCTTCACCAGACCCAGGATCTCGGTCCGGAAATCCTCCAGCCGGTCCGACCAGCGCAACCCGCCGCGCGCCACCGGACCGAAGCGCAGATGCACGCCCTCAACCCGCGGCGAGTACACGAAGATCTCGAATTGCGGTCGCGGCCTCGGCAATTCGCTGATGGCATGCGGATCGAATTTGAACGACAGGTACTCCGGCGGGTTGCCATCGGCGTCGCGCCGGTAGTAGTTGGTGCGCAGGGTCGCGGTGATCAGGCCGAGCACCGCGCGCAGGATGCGGTCGGCATCGAGGCTGACGACCGCATCGATCTCGGCCTGCAGCCGCTCGGCGATACCGGCCGCCCGGGCCGATGCCACCGCGCCGACACCCTCGGGATCGAAGTAGGCGTCGAACAATTCGGTGAACAACCGGGCCATCGTCGGCTGCGCCAGCAGCACGCGGGCGATATTGCCGAGGGTGTAGGCGAATCCGGCCTGCTGCAGATACTTGGCATAGGCGCGCAGCATCGCGATCTGGCGCCAGTGCAGTCCCGCGCGCAGCACCAGTTCATTGAGCGAATCGACCTCGGCGCTGCCGTTCCACATGGCCGCGAAAGCCGCCGGAAAGTATTGCCGCACACTGCCATCGGCCAACGGTTCATCGGCGGGTCGAGTCAGATCGGCCTCGAGATCGGCATCGATCGCGGTGCGCAGCAGCTCCGCCGGGACGCGCAGCCCGAAATCGTAGATCCACTTGTCGGTATCGTCGGGCAGGCTGATGCGGTGCGGCCGCTCGTCGACCACCTCGACACCGAGGCTCTGCAGCACCGGCAGCACACGGCTGAGCGAAACCCCCGCACCGGCAACATAGAGGGTGAATCGCCACTCCCCCGACGGCGATTCGGCATGCCGATACAGATTCGTGTCGATCTCACCGTCGACCAGCGGTTCGAGCCGCTGCAGATCGACCAGTGCCTGCTCCGGTTCGTATTCCTGCTGATACCCGATGGGAAATGCGCCAGCATAGGCATTGGCGACCTTCGACGACACCGCGGGCACACCGGTCGCCGCCGCTACCACGCGGTCGGCCCAGCTCCGGGTGGTAGCGAAAAGCAGTTCCTGGATCCGCTCCCGGTTCGATTCGGAGATGTCGGCCGCTTCCGCATCTGGACCGCGATGCACCGTGAAATAGACCACGGCCAACTCGGATTCGCTCGCCCTCGCGGAGTACGCGACCTGTTCACCGTCGAACTCAGCGCGCAGGATCTCCTCCATGCGCAGCCGTACCTCGGTGGTGTACCGATCGCGGGGCAGATAGACCAGGCAGTAGACCGCACCGCTGCGCCCATCGCGCCGAATGAACAGCCGCACCTGCCTGCGCAGCCCCAAATTCATGACCGAGGAAACGGTTTCGAACAGCCGCCTGGCATCGGTGGAGAACAACTCGACCCGCGGGAACGACTGCATCATCTCCAGCATGGCCTGCCCGGAGAACGAATTCAGTTCGAAGCCAGCCCATTCGATGACCTGGTGCACGCGACGGGAGATGACCGGAATATCGAGGATGTTCTCGTGCAGTCCGGTCACCGTGAACGTGCCGACGAACACATGCTCACCCTGCACCGTGCTGCCGCCGTTACCGTAATCGGCGACGCTTACGAAGTAGAGCTCACCCGATCCGGGGATCAGCGAATCCACCGATCCATTGGCCATCCGCAGCACCGGCCGGGTGGTGCCGAGTACGGGGACATCGAGATCGACATTCGATCCATTCCAGAGCACACCGAGACCGGTGCCCGGCACCTGCCGCGGCTCGCCACCGTCACTGCGGTAGTACCCGTAACCAAGGACGGTGAAATGCCCATCGGCCAACCAGCGCAACAACTTCGCGCATTCGGGCACCTCCGGATCATCCGAGCGGTGCGCGATATGGTCGAGCCGACCGGCCAGTGCGACCATGGCATTGGCCATGCCCGGGGTGTCGTCGACGACCTTGCGCAGCACCCGCAGCAGGGCAGGCAGCTCGCGATCGACCCGGTCCAGCAGCGCGGCGCCAACGGACGGACTCAGCTGCACATGGATCCAGGACTCCGCGACATTGTGGTTGCCTTGCGCCGGTGTCGTATCGGGCTCTTTGGGGGCGATCGCCCGCAGCCGCCCGCGACTGTCCCGCGCGACATCGAATACCGGATGCACGACCTCGGTCACCGTCGCACCGAGGCGGCGCAGCGCTGTGGTCACCGAATCGACCAGCAGCGGCATATCGTCATTGACGATCTGGATCGCCGCGCCGAGCCCGCTGCCGTCGTCGGGGCGGTACACCCGGGTGATCGCCGCCCCGGGCATGCGCATGGCCGCCAACTCCAGGTGGTGGCGGAAGATCTGTTCGGCCCGGTCGGTGATCGTCGGCGCGGTAGCACCCGGCTGGATCCAACGGAAGTAGGCCGTCTCCAGGTCGGTCGGATCGTCGCGGAACCGTTTGAATGAAATCGTCTGCTGGGTGGTTGCCACCATCGACTCGTGCCTTCCCGAGATCTGAGAACCGTAACCGTACGGTTTCTATACCTTACATGGTTTGATGTGCCGTTGTATAGCGGTACGTTAAATGCGTAACAGAATCTTGGAGAAATCAGCACAGGTCAAGCGCGCGGACCGGCCGGAATCCGGTCGGTCACGGAGTTAGACCGGCTCGCGCCATGAAGGTCTGCGCCGCCGCGCGCCCGCTGAAGGCGCCCGTCTCGACCCGAAGTCCGACAAGGGTATTCGCGTACCGCAGGGTTGCCGTCGGACTGATCGCCACGAAGACGACACCGTCGGCCAGTACGGTACCGCCCGCTGTCCGCCAGTTGCGCACGGTATCGGCCCGGCGCTCGGGCGGATCCAATGCCACCGAGAGGGTCAAATCCTTGCCGCCGGTGATTCCGCCCGCGAGCAGCGGATCGGCCACCGGGACGACACAGTTCGCGGCCGTGGAATCGACCCGCTGACAGGACACGGCCGCGCGCAATTGGCCGGGTAGGGCCTGTTCGATCCCCAGATCGGGGATGGCAGCCAGCGGTGTCGAACACGAACGGACGGCCGTGAAGCCGAGCCCGAGGACCATGGTCACGATGCCGGCGATCGCGGCCCCCCACTGCCAGCGCGGATACTGTTCCGCGGCAACCTTTTCCGCGCCCGCCACCACATTCTCCGCGCCCGCCACCGCACCCGCGGTTGCCGCCGCAGCCCGCTCGGCGCCCGCGACCACCTGCTCGGCCCGCGCCGCCGGCCCGCTCAGGCTCGATAATCGGTGCACCGCGGGCAGCGGCGCACCGCAATGCCCGCATTGCGCCGGACTACCGGCATTACGGTGTGAGCAGTACTGGCAGACCAACTCGGCTACTGACATGACAACGGCCTCAATGCCCGGTGATCACGATGGAGGAAATCGCGGTCGTATTGATCGTCGGATCACCCTTCGATTCCTGAATAGTCAGCACGATCTTGGACGCCTGCACGGGAACATCGAACTTGGTAACGACCAGGGTGCGCTGATCCAGGGTCGGCTGGGTGTAGCCCGTCCTGTTCGGATCGTCGAACGAATACCTGACCCGGCTGGCGGTCCGGTATTTCGTCCATTGGTCCACACCGTCGCTGCCGACGCTGTCCCAGCCGGGGACGATGCCGATCGAATCGACCTGATAGGTCTTGCCGAGATCGATGGTCAGCACCTGCCCGTCGACCTTGTACGCGCGCACACATGACCAGGCCTTGCCATGCTGCCCGCTGAAGGCATCCATACCCGGTGTACTGCCCGGCGGGCAGTTGGCGGTCGCGGATTTCACCGTGATCGTTCCGGAAGGGGCCGTTGAGGATTCCGGTTTCGACGTCGGGGCAGCCGCAGTCGGCGACGGAGTGATGACCGCAATGCGATCCGGCGCCTGCGAATCGTCCTTCCCACCGGTGGAAACCAACGCGATGATGAGCAAAAGCGCCAAGACGCCGCAGACCGCCAACGCGACCTTTGGATTCTTGAGCTTCTTCGTCAGCAGGGCGATCCGCTCCGCGGCATCGGGCCCGCGCCCCTTCGACGCTCCGGACGCGGACCGCGTGGGTTCCTCGGGTGGCGGCTGCTTCGCCGAGACGTCGGAGTAGTCCGCTGAAAAGTCCAGTCCCGGTGCGGCATCCGGCTGCTGTTGCCCGTTCAGCAGCGCAATGATCCGCTCGCTGGCCTTCGGCCCGTCGGAGGATCGCCGCGGTACCGGATCGGTGTCGGGTAGAGCGCCCTGGGCCGAACCGGCTGCCACCGCCGCACTGGAGAACGGATCGCCGCCGAACTCGGGTTCCCCGAGTTCCGGATCGCCGACCAGGGGTCCGCTCAGCACCGACCCGGTGGCCGGATCGTTTTCGCCGAACGCCGGATCCGAGAGCAGCGCCTCCAGGACCGCGCCTCGATGGCGGAGAAACACATCTCCCGGGTCCTCGGCAGCCATGGTCCGGATCGTATCCAGACCGCCTGTGCCGCGGCTCAGCATTATTCCCGCTGGCGGGAATAATGAAATCAGTGTTTCTTCTGCTCGGTGACGAAATGTTCCGGCGGTACGTCGAATACCCGCGCCAAGGCGATGATCAGATCGAGCCGGGGTACCGCGTCGCCATGAATGAGCCGGTACAGACCCGACTGGGAGACCGGAACATCCGGGTACGCCTGCTCCAGGTGCTGGGCAAGCGAGTAGAGCGTCAGCGACCGCGTCGAGCCGTCCTCGGTCGATACCACCGATTCCGCGATCAATTCCGACAGCCGACTCGAGAAGATCGCCACCGCGGCCTGTCTCGGGGTCAGTGCCTCCCCACTATCCTCCTGCACAAATTCGCCGTCATTCGGCTGGGAGTCCACAACCACGCTGATAGACACTACCTGTCTCCAATCAGCTCATGCGCCGAACGTCGGGCCCTGGCGTGGCGCCATTGGCACCCGCGGTGATCGCGGGTTGTTCGGCGGCGGAATCGAAATAGCGAGTTTCACCGCGCGGCTCGATCAAGTCGACGCGCACGGTGCGCATCGGAATGCTGACATCCACTGCGGTCGCACTGACCTGGTTGATCGCCAGATCGACCGACCGCCGCCGTGGGCCACCGGGCTCGCTGATGGTGACCGTGGTGTGCGCGGTCGATACCTGCGGCGGCAGATTGTCGAAGACCGTGATCGTCGCCGAGGACGGCGGCGAACCCGAACCGGCTTGCCCCGCGGCGGCATTCGCGGCGCCGGCCTCCGGAGCCAGGCGCAGCGATTCCGGATCACCGACCGCGGCGACGAGCTGCCACCAGCGATGCGGGCGCACCGAATGGACCTCGACATCCGCACCGACCACCATGGCGCGCAACACGATCTGCTGTGCCACCGGCAGGTCGGCGTGCACATCGATGGTGCGCCGACGCGGATTGTAGCGAGCCGGGTCGAACAGCGGCAGCGCCAAGGTATGCCGCGGCTGACCGCTGATGGAACCGAGAATCTGGCCGTTGGGACCGATCGCGATCGTGAGATCCGCAAGGAGCTCATCGGGGGCGAGATCGCGGCCCGATTCATCGGTGGGCACCGCGCGGATCGACGTGCCGGTCGGCATGGTGGCCAGCAACGCTATGGCCTGCCTGCCGGTCAACCGGCGTAGATACTCTGGTGGCTCGGTTGTGACCGGCGGGCCGACGTACCGCGCGAGCGCGCGCGGCCCGGCCGTCGCATCGGTGAGGCTGACCACCAGCGTGGTCCGGCCGCGGTTCCACGCCCAGCAATCGTCCAAGCCCGCGCCGTCGAGCCGGGTCCAGTCGATCAGGAAGCTGGTAACACTGCGACCTGGTACCGAGGACTCCATGCAGGTCCAGGTCTCACGCAGATCGCCGAGTTCGACTCCGGCGTGCAGCACCCTGGTGGCCTCCAGCATTGCGGCCGTAGGCAATGCGTGCGCGGCGATACCGCGTTCCCGCAATCGGCCCGCGATGCGGTGCGCCGCGGTGGCCAGCGCTCTCGGCGCGACCATCGCGACCAGTCCGCGTCGCTGCAGCAGATCCAGGTTCCGCTCCATATCCAGCCGGACGACCAACCAGGTGAGGCGGTGGCCGACGACCGGATGGGAGCCGATCAGCTGGTCGTAGAGCATGCTGTAGTTGCCGGTCGGACGAACGCGCTGACCGGTGGTCACGATATCGATATCGACCGCCAGACCGAACTGATCGAGCAGGCCTACCAGGGCGTCCAGGGGGACGGTGTCCTCGGTGTAAACGGATTTCTCCGCGATGACCGTCGGCAGGTCGAGATTGGGCGCGAGTTGGATCATCGCCGTGAGCACGGTGCCTTCGGAGCGAATGCCGCAGACACCTGCGGCGACCTCGATATCCTGCACATTCGCCGGACCGGCGAGCGCTTCGGCTCTGGTGGCCCTGCCGAATCGGTAATCGACCCAGTCGACCAGCCATCCGCTGGTCGTGCGGCCGTTCACCTCGACCGCCACGGTTACCAGCAGCACGGTGATCACCGCCGCGCTGGCCCAGATCGGGGTGTGCGCCCACAGCCCGGTGACCACCAGGCTGCCACCGATCACAGCGACGGCGAACGGACCACGTTCGACACCGCCCACCCGAACACTCGGAAGGCTCACCTCCGCCTCCGGACCGCGGAGCTCGCGTAGGTGGCGCCGAGCCCGAGCAGTAGCGCGGCGATGATGACGACGGCGGCCGCGAACGGCGGACGACGATCCTTGGCCCGCGGCGGATCCGGCAGCACCAGTACCGATGACCGGTACAGTCCGATAGGCGGTTTGGGCGCGGTGCGATAGCTGAGCGCGGTGAGCGGATCGATGACGCCCGCGCCGATGACGTTATCGATGCCCCGCGCGGGCGCGTGCGCGCTGGCGGTCAGGCGGGCCATGATCTCGGCCGGGGTTTCGTTGGGGAATCGAGAGCGCAGCAAGGCGGCCACCCCACTGGCATAGGCGGCCGCGAACGACGCGCCGCCGACGGGCACCAGTTTGCCGGGTTCACCGACACCATTGATCAGGCCAGTACCACCGGGACCGAGCGATTCGATCGCGGTGCCCGGTGCACCGACCGAAACCCACGGACCCGTAAGCGACTCGGACATGGTCGCACCGGTGGCGGTCGTGAAGCCCACCGTGAGCACGTCCGTCCCGAACCAACCCGGCGCGGCTACGGTCTTGACATCGCGCCAGTTCCTGGGGTCGCTCGGCCGGGTCGGATCGATATCCGGATTCTGATCACAGCCGCTATCGGCATTACCGGCACCCGCAACGATCAAGGCCCCGCGCACGTGTACCGCGTAGCCGATCGCCACCGACAGTATCGACTGATCCACCGCGAGTCCCACCGGAACACAGACCGGCAGCGACACCGTGATCACGCCGGCGCCCAGGTTCGCCGCATGCACGATCGCCCGCGACAATGTCCGGATGTCCACCGAGAGTTGTTGCGCCACATCATTATTCGGACGTTCTGCACTGAAAGCCCCGGAGCGATAGCGAATAGATACGATCTTGGCGTCCGGAGCGACCCCGCTGAATCCGTCCGTGGGATCGGATGCGGCGCCGATGATTCCGGCGATCAGCGTGCCATGCGCATCGCAGTCGGACAGACCATCACCACCTGCTGTGACATAGTCACCGCCACCGACCAGACCGGGCAGGCGACCATTGGGCGTGACACCAGTGTCGAGCACCGCGACAGTCACCCCGGCACCCCGGCTCAGTGCACGGGCATTAGGCAGATCCAGTGCCAACTCCGACGGCGGCGTGCGCGCCAGATCGCTGTCCCTCAGTACGCCGGTCGCCAAGCAGCCCTTGTCCTGTTTCGTCGGCAATTCCGGGCCGGGCGGGTCATCCGCGGGCGAGCCGATGATCACCTGCGGCGGATCCACCGCCAATGCCGGTGCGGCGGAGGCGATCAGCGCGAATCCGGCCAGCACCGCTATCGCGGTTGTGCCGATTCGCATCAGATCGCCCGCATCGCGGTATAGATGCCCGTGATCCAGCAGGCGATGATCGGGATCACCAGAATGAGCGCGTACTCGATCAGATCGATGATCCGCCGGGTGACCGGCGAGAGCCGCCGACCCGGCAACCGCACCGCCGCCAC
This sequence comes from Nocardia sp. NPDC004278, assembly GCF_053602975.1. Taxonomy (NCBI): domain Bacteria; kingdom Bacillati; phylum Actinomycetota; class Actinomycetes; order Mycobacteriales; family Nocardiaceae; genus Nocardia; species Nocardia sp. NPDC004278. The sequence goes on along the minus strand of NZ_JBSGEQ010000003.1, from coordinate 497,870 downwards.
ACATGCCGCCACAGCCGCCGCGCCGACCGCGAAGACGACGGCCAGCCGCGCCGGCGCTGTTTCGTACGCGGTGATCAGCACGAAGCCGACGCCGACCACGGTGACCGCCGATGCGACAACGAGCGCGATGGCCTGCACCCGGTCCGGGAACCAGCGCGCGCGCATGGCCAGCAGACCCGCCACGGCCGTGGCCAACACGATCTCCCGAATACCTCCGGGGCTCACCGCGGCCGACAGCACGGCGGCGCCCGCCAGAAGTGCCGCGGTCGCGGCGATGAGCCCGCGCAGACTGGTCACCGCCAGTCGGGCCCGGCCCTCAATGCCCGCGCCCGCCTGTTCCCGCTGCCGTTCGGTGTCCTCGGCGGAATCGAGTTCGGCGTCATCGCGCGCGGATTCGGCGTCGAAGATATCGGTCAGGGTGCCAGGGTTGACCTCGTTGCCGGGATCCGGCAGATCCGGTGGCCTGATCCGGGCGACCACGACGGCAAGGCGCGGTGCGGCGGTGAGCAGCACGAGGCCGAGAAGCGCCGCGCCACCGGATATCTGGCGCACCGACAGATCCAGATAGGTCACCGGAATCGCGGCGGCCGCCACGGTCGCGCCGAGCACGGTAACTGCCATCAGTGTCGCGATTCCGAGCTTGGTCACGCGCATCATGGCCGCGGCCGCGACGGCGGCGACAACCGATCCGGCGGCCAGATTGGCGGCGGCGAACGGACTCGGCTCACCGTAGGCGGGCGGCACCAACATCGCGCCGCCCGCGAACAACAGCGGAATCGAGGACAATGCGAACCCAAGACAGATTCTCGGCGCGAAGTTCCGCTGCCGCGCTTGCACCGCGCCGCCCCAGCACACCACGCCGAGCAGCAGCGCGGGCAGCGCGTACCACCAGATCGCCCCGGATTCGGTCCACGACACCGACAACATCGCCGCGATGGCGACCGCGCCGACGCCTAGTGTGCTCAGGCCGACGACCGCGGCGGTGCCCGCGTCGAACTCGGCGAATTCGCGGTCGTTGATCAGGGCGAGCGCATCGGTGATGTCCTCCACGACCGGCGTGAAGACCTCGGCGGACTCGACCGCGGCCAACATCAGTACGGTGCCGTCGACGACATCGTGGTCGGCGAGGCTGCGCCAACGCGGCATCGGCGCTTCGCCCGGTCGAGCCAGGCTCCACTGTCCGGTCGGCGGGGTGAAATCGACCGTCTCGTCTTCGATGGCCTTGGCCAGTACGACGAGCAGATCATCGATGAACGTCTCGATGGTGAATTTGGTCGGCACCACGACGTCGACCTGGTAGCTGGACACCAGGACCGCCATCCGAGCGCGCGCCACCTCGGCGGATGCCGCGGGCGCCGCGCCCGGTGGCGAAGCAACGGCAGTACTCATCGCCACCCTCCGGTGGCCCGGCCGCCGCTGGTGCCACCCAGATAGTTCGGGAATCCATCGGCAAGCCCGGCAGCGAGCTCTTCGAAGGCGAGCAGGGTTTCCTTGTCCACCAGGCGCAGATCGATCTCGCCGCCCTCGGCCAGATGGTCGTCGAAGGGCAGGATGCAGGTCGGGCGCTGGCCGGTGGCGAACAGCTTCTCGATCGCCGCGACATCGACGACCGGTTTGGACGGTTGCTGATGCACGATCGAGACGACCGATTTGGCGATCAGATGCTGCATACCGTGCGAACTGAGCCAATTCAATGTGGCCACCGCACCTTTCACCCCGCCGACGGTGGGCGGGGTGACCACCACGACGGCGTCGCTGGTCTGCAGCACGCTCAGCGTCACCGAATCCAACACGCCCGTACCGCAGTCCACGAGCAGCAGATTGAAGTGGCGGCGCAAAACCTCGACGGCCGTGGCGTATTCGTGACCCGAAAGAGCCTCGTTGGCCTCGATCGTCCACGGCGAGGCGATGGTGGCGAGATCGGCCGAATTGATCGACATGAACGACTGCACCGTCGAGAAGGCCCCCAGATTCGACGCCTGCGCCAGATCGCGCAGGGTCAGGCCATACGGGTGCGGAGCGGTACGGGTGGGCAGATCACCGAAGTCCGGATTCGCGTCGACAGCGACGACCCGGTCCGGGCGCAGCGCGGCGAACGTCGAACCGAGCGTCGCGGCCGTGGTGGTGCGGCCGACGCCGCCCTTCACGCTGATCACCGCGATCTGGTACGGGGTGTTGAGCTGGGTCCGGATTCGGGCGCGCCGATCCTCGGCGCGCTGCTCGGCGGGTGAGAGGCCGAGCCGGAATCCGACCTTGTTCAGCGCGCCGCGTACACCGGTGCTGGACTGTAGTTTGGCCCGATTGGCCGCCGAGATATCGGCCAATAGATCCATCGAGGTCAGTGCCGCGGGCAGCACCTCGACCTGCGGCGCCGCCGTGCGGTCGATGCGATCGGGCACCCAGCTCGTCGCCTGGGCGGGTTGCCATGGCACATCCATGGTTCCGGCGCCCGTTCCTTCGCCCCTGGGCTCGGCATCGCTGCTCGATGGATTCACCGATGCGGTCGGTGTGATGCGAGCGGTGGCGGGTTCGGCCCCGGCCTGGGCCGCCCACATTTCGGGCGACGACGGAGTCGCCGCCGTATGGTTCTCGCGTGCCGAATCCGCTGTCTGCGCAACCACATTCGGCGCGACTGCATGCGCTACACCGGCCTCGGGCGCGGTCGCGCTCCGCGGTGACGTAGAACCACCGGCACTCGCCGCCGGCTGTGGTATCGACTGACCGGGTGCGCCGATCACCGGTTCGCTGTAGCCCGATTGTGGACGTGCGGGGACGCTGCCGGTCGGAGGGCTGCTTTCCGGTTCCTCGGCTGCCTGCATGAAAAAGGCGTCGTAGCCGCCCTTGTGTCGGACGGACTCGGCCGAATGACCATTAGTACTCGGCGCTCGGCTCATATCTGTCGTCCTCTCCAAAAACCCATTGGGACGTTCAACCGATTCGGCTGGTATCGAACCAACTTCGGCTCGGCAGCAGCTCGACCAGTCCCACGATCGCGGCGTGCAGTGCCGCGTCGTCACCGGGTGCGTATGTCGATCGGACTTCCCCGTCCATCGCCACACTCGGCGTCACAATGATGCGCCCCGACAGCGTATCCAGCACACTCACACCGTACTTCGGCTTCAGCTCGACTCCGTCCTGGTGTTGCACCACCGTCACTTCCGCCCGCCGGACGACCTCCTCGAGTGCCCGGCCGAGGACACTCGCGGTACGCGGCTGCGCACCCAACTCCAGCAGTGCCTGCCGTCGTCCGTCCTGGTCCTCGGGAATCTCGGCGAGCTCGGCCTGCGCCACGGTCATCGGCGCGAAACTCAGTGGCGGAGTGGACCCCAGCGCCGCGCCGACCGCGGCCGATACCGAATCCAATTGCTGTTCCTGCTGGTACACCGCCTGGATGACGATCTCGTCGTCATAGCGCACCGCCAAAACATGGGTATCGCCGCGACGCACCAACGACATGCGCAGCATGCCTTTTTCTTCGCCATCCAAGCCGGTGGCCAACACGAGCGCCATCAGTTCCACATCCGGGCGGTACAGGCACTGCAACCAGTGCTCGACCGTCGGATGCACGCGGTCGTCGTCGATAATGCCCACCTCGGTGAGCTGCGCCGCGACGACAGCGCGCACCCGCTCCAGATCGTCGAAGTCGAAAATATTCGGCATCAACGCCAGGATCGGCGGATAGGAATCGATGCCGGCCATGTCTTTCAACAACAGCGCGGCATCGACATTCAGATCGATCGCGATCGGATCAGTTTCCACACCTTCACCAAATGACCAGTCGCCCGCAGCCCCGTTTCGCCGTGGCCGGGCCGACGAAGCGGACAGGGGCTGCGAGATTACTAGACGCCACCGATCGCCAGGAACCTGGCACCCTGCTGGTGGTCGGTCTCCTTCATAAAGCCCTCGGATCCGGTGGTTTGGCTGATCGCTTGATTCACCTGCTGGAGCTGGCCTTGGTACCCCGTGTGCTGCGAAGCATCGCCGAGTGCTGCCTTGAACCGGTCCATCAGTGGTTTGGCGACATCCGCCGCAAAACCTGTAAAGACCTGATCAAGTTCCTTGATCAGTGATGCCAAGTGGGTGGCGTTCGTGTCCATACCATGCAGAACGGCCTTCACGTTGAGACTGTGCGAATCAACGGCCGCGTAGTCGTTAAACATTGTCTACCAACCTTATTCTGTCGTTCTTATGATTCGTATCGTGTCGCTCGTGACACTACTGCCACGAGCCGGTGTCAACCGTGGTGTTCGTACCAAGTTCGACCGCCCGCTGCATTCTGGCAGCGTTCTCGAGGTCCGTCGTATCGATTCTGTTGCCGGTGTCCTTCAGCGCATCGATAATGTCCTGAAGGGTTCGCGCCAGCTGCACACCGGAGGTGTGCGCGTGGTCCATCGTGTTCTGGATTTGCGTACCGGTCTGCGAGCCGTGGACCGCGCCGTGGAAGTCGTCACGCAGGCTCATCCAGCTGCGCAGGTAGCCCTCGAGTTCGCCATGGCATGCCATGGCTTTGACCGCGGTCTGCTGCAACAACTTCGGATCACCGCTGTAAGTGTGGGTCACTGTTGTTTCCTCTCTGGGGTGGATCTAAATTCCGCCGCGGTATTTCACCGGGCAGGCTCTGGCTCGGCTACCGCCGACTCGGCATCGGAACTCTCGGGGTCATCGGAACGCTCGAGGATACCCACGAGCGAATCACCCTCGGCGACTACATCTTCCGGACGTTCATCGGCATATTCGATGACGCCGATCACGGGCGGCTTCTCCAATACCGGAACTTCCAACTCTTCACCCGGCACGAATACCTTGCCCGGCTTCCGTTCCTCGTCCCGACGACGCCGCCGCATCTGCACCTTCGGTGCGATCGCGCCCCGCCGCGGCGCACCGCGGCCGGCCGGTGCGGTGCCTGCCGGATTCGACGACGCGCCGTATGCCGTGCCCGGACCGCGCAGCCAATTGGACGGCATCCGGAATCCGGTGGACGCACCTGGCATCGAGCCGAATCCGCCCCGGGCCAAATTCAACGCGACCAGACTTCCCGCGCCCCCGCTCAAACCCGCCAATGTCGGCGAATTGGGCGAAGTTCCGTAGGATCCCGGCTGCCCGACCGACCCGTCTGTGTCGCCATACGATCCCGAATCGCTCAGCGGCGAGGTGATCTCACTCGGATCCGCTGTCGCGGGCTGAGTCTGCGTCGGTGATTGGGTGGTATCGGGCGGCGTATTGCCGGTGTCGGTATTACCGGTATTAGTATCTCCGGTGTTGGTGTTATTCGTATTGTTATTGGTAGTTGTGTTGTTGTTCGTAGGTGTGTTGTTGTTCGTGGGGGTTGCGTTGAATTGGTGTGGCGTGCCTACCTTGGGGGTGTATACCGGCACTTGGAAGTTCGGCGGTGGCGGCGGTGTACCCGGGCTCGTGACGATCGGCATCGGCAGCGCCGGCGTCGGCAGCGTCCCCAGGGTCGGTACCACTGCGCCCTCGTAGGCGTCCATCACCCCGGCAGCGGCAAACCAGATCCCAACGTACTCGAGTGTGTTGAATAGTAGTGGCATTGCGGTGCCCGGCGCCCCGGCCATAGTGGCTCCGACAAGAAGGGCGTGTTCCGCCCGGTTCTTGGCGAGCGCTACACCGACAACCGCCATCGCCGACTTGGCAGCGCTGAATTCCTTTGCCACCTTGTTCAATACGTTCGACACCGACTGGGCGACGTGAGACTGCTCCTGTAGCCACTTCGTATGGTGACTGAATGCCGCCTGCGCCAGATCACCCGATTCGCCATTCCAGGTTTCACCCATATCAGCCATCGCGGAGGCGGTGCTGCCCGCGGCAGTCGCGAACGCCACAGCCGAGTTCTGATAGGACTCGGCGGCGGCCGTGATCGTCTCCACTCCGAAACCGGAGAGCATATTGCCGACGTTTGTCTCCGGAGGAAGTGCGTCCCATATGCCTGGCATAACATCAGCCTTCGCTCGGGCCTGCGGCTCGGACTAGAAGGGGTCTTTGGTGATGGTCGCGATCGTGGACGCGATGTCGGCACTATTGATGACGTCGCTGCCGGAATAGGCGGCCGCAGTTGGCGGTAGCGACGCCGACGCGACTTCGCGATGCACGAATCCGTCACCCGTGCAGCTGAAGAACGATGTCCCGTATGTGGCGGTCACCGCGGGGAGGACCAGCACGCTCACGGCATCCCACGCCGGCGGAAATATGACGCAGGTGGCCGCCGACGGGATGAGGGAAGCGATTGCCTGTTCGGCAATCAGGTCGAGTTGGGAACTGACTCCCGGGAGATGCGCCGGGTCGACTGTGGTGGCAGCCATATGAGTTCTCCTAACATGAGCGCCGACTCGATAGCGAGCGGTACAAGACAAACGCTAAGGCATTCTCAGCATTGGGAAGATTGGTTGAGTCGTGCTCGGACAGCCCTCGCACCACCGCCGACCTGGCCTAGTCCTGCGGTGGCGTCCAAGCCGACTGCACGAGATCCCGGCGCGACTGCAACGGCTCGACGAAAATGCCCCGGCCCACTGGTTGTTTCGTCGGCTTCACATCGCCGATCAGAATTCCGTCCAGTTTCGAGCCGTCCATAACGAAGCCCGAGGAATTCAGGTTCTTGATCTGGCCGAGCACACTGTCGTACAGCGCGGTATCGGCCTGGGCGATACTGCGGGCCGCGATTACGTGCAGACCGGTGTCGCGGCCGTCGACAATGATGTCCTTCAGTGGTTCCAGCGGATTGGGCATTCCGCGCTGGGCGACCATGTGGTAATCGTCGATCACCACGAAGATCTCCGGCCCGGACCACCACGAACGGTCCTTGAGTTGTTGCGAGGTGACGCCATCCGGTGGGCGGCGGCCGCGCATCTTCTCCGCAAACGACGGCAACCCCTCGCGCACATCGCGCTCGCTGGTCAGATAGCCGATCAACTGCTCGTCCGGGATGGCGTCCATATGCTGGCGGCGGTAGTCCACCAACAGCACCCTGGCCTGATCCTTGTTGAATTGCAGCCGGATCGACTCCAGCAGCGCGCCCAGCACCGTCGACTTGCCCGAGCCGGACGAGCCGAGCACGATCAGATGCGTGGAAACACCGAAATCGGCCGTGGCAGGGTACAAATCGGACTCGCGAATACCGAAAGGCACCACGAGCCGCTGCGCTAAATTCGCCGGTTCCGGACGACCCGCGCGGACCTCCGCCAAGGTGATCTGGGCAGGCAGCAGCTTGACCTCCGGAGCCCGGCGGCTCTCGTACTTCTGGTTCAACTGTTCGACCGCGGCCGCTAGACCCGCACCGGCGGATATGGGATCGCCCACCCCGTCGACACGCGGCAGCGCGGTGAGCATGTGCAACGCGTCGCTGGAGATACAGCGACCGGGACGATCCGGTGGAATCGCCGCGACCACATTGCGCTGTCCGAGGAAGATCGTGTCGGTGAGATCACCGAGCCGCATCTCTACCCGGGTCTGCAGTAGATCCTTGATGGCGGGACGGATCGCCGCCCAGCGCGAACTGCTGACCACCAGGTGGATGCCGTAGTTCAGACCCTGCAGCGCGATCGACTCCATGACCGGGAGGTATTCGTCGAAATACGGTCCGGTGACCGCGAATCCGATATCCCAGCCGTCGACGACGATGAAGACATCACCGTGTTCGTCACCGTGGGCGGTGAGTTCCGCCGATTCCCGCGGCAAGGAGCGCCTGCGCCGGAATTCGCGCATGGTGTCGATGCCCAGGTCGCTGAACAGCACCTGTCGACTCGCGATGAGATTGGTGATGAGCGCGAAGGTGCGCCGGACCCGATCACCGTCACGGCCCGAGGCGACCGAGCCGACATGCGGCACGTTCCGCAGTCCGGTCAGACCGCCGGAGAAGTCGAGGCAGTAGAACTGGACCTGTTCGGGTGTGTGCGTCAACGCGGCGGACATCACCAGCGTCTGCAATGCGGTCGACTTACCCGACTGCGGACCGCCGACTACGGCCACGTGCCCGCCCGCACCGGACAGATCGATGGACCATATGTCCTGGCGCTGCTGTCGCGGCTTGTCCACGATCGCCCACGGCAACTGCAGCGAACCGGGAGTCGCGGCGGACATGAACTTGTCCAGGGTCGGTGGCACGGTCAGCGGCGGCAGCCACATCTTGTGCGCCGGTGTGCCGAATCCGCCCAGTTGTTGCAGCACCGTCTCCATGACGGTCACCGGTTCACCCTCCGGCGTCTCCGATTGCTGCACAACAGGTTCGGGCTCGACGGTCGCCGGCCGCACATCGATGATGTGCGCCGTGGTGAACTGCTGTGGTGGCCGATAGCCACCGCCGGGGCGCCTGGCACGTTGGGCACTGGACGCCGAGGCCTGCGCGGGCGCGACATACGGTGAGCCGACATAGGCGGCCTGGAATCGCTGCAGATCACCCGAGCCGACTCGCAGATAGCCCGCACCCGGCTTCTTCGGCAGGTGATATGCGTCCGCGGTGCCGATGGCGTCACGGGAGTCGGCGGTCTGGTTGGTGCGCAACGCGATTCGATAGGACAGATGCGCTTCCAGCTCACCCATCCGGTTGGCGGGCACCTTCTGTGAGGCCAGCAGCAGGTGGATACGCAGCGAACGACCCAACCGGCCGATCGCGACGAACAGCTTGGAGAAGTTGGGATGCTGCTCGAGCAGTTCGGCGAACTCGTCGAGGATGATCAACAACGTGGGCAGCGGCGCGAGCTGCGCACCCTGTTCGCGGGCCCGCTCGTAATCGGCGACGCTGGCGAAGTTGCCCGCATCGCGCAAAATCCTTTGCCGTCGGCCCATTTCGCCGTTGATCACGTCTTCCATACGGGTGACGAGATCGGCCTCTTCCTCCATATTGGTGACCACGGCCGTCACATGGTGCAGCCGGTCGAACCCGAGGAAGGTCGCACCACCTTTGAAGTCGACCAGCAGCAGGTTCAGCTGATCCGGGGTGTGTGTCGCCACCGCCGAAAGCACAAGGGTGCGAAGGAATTCCGACTTTCCGGAACCGGTGGCGCCGATGCACATACCGTGCGGGCCCATGCCCTCCTCGGCCGATTCCTTGATATCGAGATAGACCACGCTGCCGGCCGGATCGTGGCCGAAGGGAATATTCAGTCGGGATCGGTCCGCGTCACGGCGGTGCGGCCATTGCTGCTCGACCCGAATCGCCCCGGGGTCGGTCACGCCGACCAGTTCCTCCCACGACGTGCCACCACTGGCCTGATCGGCGACCACGGCCTCGACCACGGTGGACAGCCGGTATGGGGAGATGTTGCGGGCCAATGCCTTCGCCGTCGCCACCGACATCGCGTCAGCGGCTCCGACGCGTCGCAGCCCGCGCGGGGTCACCTCGTGCAGGGAGCCATCGGGCCCCACCGTGAACTTCAGCGCCCGCGGCAAGGTTTGCTCGGCCCGGCCCAGCCGCAGCCAGGTGCAACCATCGACACCGGAGATATCCCGATCGGTAGCCGGACTGCTGTCGTCCACGATCAGCAGATAATGCTTGCGATCCAGGGTCGGTTCGGAATTCGCGGAGAACGGACCGCGATTGAGTCCGGCCAGTGCCTTGGCACGCAACTCCGAAACGCTGCGGTACACCATCCGGCTCGACCCGATCGCGTCCGTATCACTCGGATGCTGGGTGTGCGGCAACCATTTCAGCCACGACCACTCCGGTGCGTCCGGATTCGACAGCACCGCCGCGACCGCGACCTGATCCGGGCCGTGCAGCACGACGACCTCGGCGACCATCGCCCGCACCAGCGCGGCCACCGCATCGGGATCGCCGTCGACACCGATCTGCGGCGCCGATAGCAGATTGATCGCGACCGGCATACCCCCGACAGTCGAATACGCCTTCGCGAATCGGGTCACCTCGACCACGCCGACCGGATCCAGATCGGAGGTGGGCGCGGCCTCGGGCACGATGACCCGCACCTGGTTGGCGATCCGGCCCCGCCCGACCCGCACCCGCAGGAACTGTGGGCTCGCGACCTGGACCTCCCACATGCGCTTGCCGCCGATCAACGCGGCGATTTCGGCCGGACCGGGATGGGTGTAGCGCAGGTAGCTATGTAGTTCGGTCTCCGCGGCATGCACGGTCTTGCGGTTATCGGTAATGCTGCGCAGATAGTCCTTGCGTTCCTCGTTCAGACCCGCCGCACCGCCGGCACCGCTGCCGGAGAACGCACCGCCCATCATCCCGCCCATGGAAACCAGCATCATGACCGGAAACATCAGCATCATCGGCGACATCTGCCCCCCGCCGCCGCGGAACATCATCACCATCATCCCGGCCATGGCCGACACCATGACCACTGGCATGATCATCTTCAGCCGCGATGGCGGCACCGGCTTGGGCAGTTCGGTCGGCGGCTGCAGCCGCAATTCGGTCACCGCGGGGGCTTTGGGTCCACGCACCATCCGAGCCGGCCGCACGAATCGGCGGGTAGCAGTCACGAGGTACCACCCGGGAGGCCGATGACTGCCTTATTCGTCGGGATGCCGTCATGCTGGATCCGGGCATCCTTCGCCGACAAGGTGGGGCCGACCGCGAACAGCGACACGATGGACCAGGGTGCGGGCACCGGGGTCCGCAGTCCGAGCGAGGTGAATGTGGAATCCGGATTGGAGTTGTTCTCTACCACGGCATTGATGCCATAGCGGACGCCGCTGTCGGAGATCCAGAACAGCGACTCCCGCCGCGGCGATCCGGGGTCCGCGCCGGTCACCTGGACGAAGCGTCCGGTGGTGCGCGGCAGATACGCGGCGTCGGCTGTGGTACCGCGTGAACCGGTGGCCGTCACCAGGCCGACGGTTCGGGTCTGTTCGTCCACCCGCAACGGCAGTTGCCGTCCCACGAGCAACTCGGTCGAGGCATTTTGATCGGTGCCCGCGCGCCACCAGTGATAGCAGGTCACCCCCAAGCGCATCGGATCGACGACATGTACCGGCCGAATCGGATAGGCGGCCGTCCCCGGCCACGCACCCGGGCGCAGATTCGCCGCGATGACATCCGGCCCGACCGTCCTCGTCGATATCGAACCGTGCGAATCGGCGTTGCGCACGATCGACGCGAGCACCGAATTGATTTGCACCACACCGGATTCCGATACCAGATAATAGAATGCGCCGCGATCCGGCGCGGACACCGTGAGCACCGAACCAACCGGCACGCTCAGACCCGAGGACAATGTCACGGTATTCCCCGCACCGGGCACATCGGGCACGCGCAGCGGCGGCACCTCGGGGATGGCGGAGATGAAACCCTTGGAGACTGCGACCACGGTCGAGGTCGGATCGATGCCCAGGGCCAGGATTACCGCCGAATTACTCAGATCTATCGACGCCCGAACGATGCCCTGCTGTGGATCGGAGTACACCAGCCAGGTGGTGGTGTCATCGCGCAGCAGCCGCGCCTCGTCGGCAGCCAGCCCGCGGATCGCATCGCCGTTGACGGTCAGCGGACCGCCGATCGCGGTCGTCAGCACCGGCGACAACGCGACGGTCGGCAATCCGGTCTGCGGATTGACCGGTGCCGCCGCACCGACCTTCGCGGTATCACATACCGTCCACGACGAGTTCCGGTCGCCATTGTCCGCGATCACGCCGGGTGCGCCCGGAATACCGACCCACGGCCCGCGCGGATACTTCGCCAACTCGTCACGCGTGACCGGCACCGGATTGTCCGGCGAACCCGCGATCAGCCGCGCCGAGGTCAAATTCAGCGCCGGATGCAGCCGACCACCGACGCGAACATACAGCGCACCGGTGTCCTTCTCCGCGATGATCTGCGACTCCCCCACTTTCTTGGCGGGCTTGAAGAACGCCAGCAGCGCCGCACCGGCGATGACCACGCAGGCCAATGCGATTCCGATCGACAGCGCGGTGGAGCGGCCGCGCTGCGGATCATCGATCATCGAGGCATCCCGACGGACCAGCGCATGCTCGATCCGGCGCAGCAGAAACCGCCAGCCCGATATCTGGTGCTTGGTCACCACCCGGAAGCGCGCCATGCGGATCAGCCCGTCGCGGCCGGCGCCAAGCCCGCGAGCGCGGCGGTGATGTCCGAGGAATCGATGGTCATCAACTCCTCATTGGTCATCGAAAGCACATCCGCGTTGTCCCTGGTGAAGCGGTAGTCCCGCTCGGCCTCGGCGGCCTCGACCACATTGCGGACGAAACGACCGTTGCCCGCCAGATCGATCAGCCTGCGACCGTTCTTGGTCTGTCCCGACAAGTGCTCGCACCGCACCCGCAGCACATCTTTGGCCTCACCGGACAGGATCGAATCCTTCTTGTGCGCAATATGATCGGCGATCCGCACCAGTTCGTCGGCGTCGTAGCTGGAGAAGCGGATACGCTTGGTGAAGCGCGAGGCGAGACCGTCGTTGGAGGCCAGGAACCGATCGATCTGATCCTCGTAACCCGCGATGATCACGACCAATTTGTCGCGGTCGTTCTCCATGCGGGCCAGCAGGGTGTCGACGGCCTCCTTGCCGAATGCGTCACCGCCGGACAGCCCCTCCTGGATCAGGGTGTACGCCTCATCGATGAACAGCACGCCGCCGAGCGCGGAATCGATCAGCGCGTTCGTCTTCGGCGCGGTGTGGCCGAGGTGGGTACCGACCATATCGTTGCGCGATACCTCGATGACTTCGGCGTTTTCGACGACGCCGAGCCCAGCGAAGATTTTGGCGATAACGCGGGCGATGGTCGTCTTACCAGTACCGGGCGGACCCGAGAAGATCAGATGCTGCGATCGGGAATCCACGGCCAAACCGCGTTTGGCCCGTACCTGATCCATCAGCACACCCGACTTGAGCCGGTCGACCTGCTCCTTGACCGAGTCCATGCCGATCTGCGCCCGCAGCAACTCGGAGGCCTCCTCCAGCTGCGACTCGCGTGCGAGCCGCGCGGCGGATGCGGCGACCTCGGTCGGGTCGTCACCGGACTTCGGATCCCACTGATTGGTGCGCGAGGCGATGACCTCGGCGGTGGTGATCTCGAGCCGATAGGACTTGTCCCGCACCGCACGCTGCCATTCGGGGCGGTCCGGCCACAGTGCGGAGCCCTGCAGCCCCTTGAGGATCTTGTCGGCGGCATCGTGCTCGCCGTCGTGGCGCAGCAGCATGCCGAGCAAGAAGTGCGCGTCCGCCCAGATGTAGGACAGATTGCCGGACTGACTGTCCTCGACGATGCGCTGCGCGCGCGGCAGAGCCTCGCCCAGTCGGCCCAGATGCGCCAGCGCCTGTGCCGTCATCAGCTCAGCCGCGATATCCAGCAGACCATCCTCGAGCGTGGGTTTGGCATTGCGAGCGGTGAGCACATCGAGCCACTGTTTGGTGCGGAAGAACAGCGACATCCGTACGAAGTCGGCGACATCGTCGCGCGGCGCTTCGGCGAGAATCGCTGAGGCTTCCTGCCATTCGCCGCCATCGGCATAAGAGCAGGCCTGGGCGATGGCGATCTGATCTCGATCCGCCATGGCCACGCGCAGGCCGAAAACGCCGATCTCGACCTGACACCACAGCGCACGATCGACCAGACCGGCGCGCTGCTGATCCCGGTACAGGTTGTGCACCGATCGGTACGCACCGTAGATCACCTCGGAGGTGACCTCACCGGCCATGGCGCGGCCCAACCAGGCATCGCACATATCCGGATCCAGGTCGGTGGCGGCGCGGAAGGCGGCCGCTGCCTGATGTTCATTTCGCACGCCCCCGGCGACGAGCGCCAGACTTTGCACACCTGTGTAGAACGCGTCCTCGGCCGCAGACAACTCGGACTTCCCTTCCGACGATCCTCGTGGACCGAAGATAGCCATTTCGGCCCCGGTCGCGACCGTCGAACTATTCCCAATATTGGGAAGGCGACATCGTTACCCGGCAGCCTGATCTACGTACACAGTTTTTATCGGCTCGATGTTGAATGTGCCGTTATTTAGCGGTATATTGGAGACGGGTCGACGGTTCCTCATCCCGAAGACCCAGCCCCTCCAGTGGTGGTCGGTGGCCGTGATCCGGCAGCTGACCACCGGCTGGCAAGCGGCGGATCGTCACCCCAGAACCCCGGCGATCTGTCCACGCGGCGGCCGACGGTGTCCCCACACATCGTCGGCCGCCGCGCTCCGTTCGGCGGCCCGTTCACCGACCGCCGTCTTGGCGCCGCCGGACCGTAGGTACGGTCGCGGCCCCGGCCAATTCGCTCGATGGTGTCTCCGATGTCCGAGCGAGCTTCGACCACGGTGTTTCCCGGGGCTTGCGCGCCGTCGTCGCGCGCCGGTCCAAGGACTGGAAGGCCTTGGCGGGCATTGTTTTCGAGAAGGCCGCGCGCTGTGCCGATGCTCGGACCGCATGCGCCCACGGTGTCACGAAACCACGCGAACGGCTCGGGCCGAGCGGCGGTTGCATGCGGGGGCCGATTCGACCGTCTTGGACAACACCGGAGGCGGTCGGCACGTCTTCGTCAACGGCCGCGCCCGACAGCCGCGGTTCAGCAGGAACCACGCCAGACACCTGCGACTCAACAGGAACCACGCCAGACACCTGCGACTCAACAGGAACCACGCCAGACACCTGCGACTCAACAGGAACCACGCCAGACACCTGCGACTCAACAGGAACC
>NZ_JBSGEQ010000003.1:468659-483150 GCF_053602975.1 Nocardia sp. NPDC004278 | reverse complement strand
GAACCGCACCGGACTGCTGTGATCGAGCAGGGGGTTCGTCGAGCATGCGCGGTCCGGCAAGGGGCGCCGAGGGCATTCGCGGTTCATCGACCCGTACGGCGGGCGATGTCCTGATGGACGGCGCGCCGGTGAACAATTTGTCGATGTCGCGTCCGAGCGGTTCGACGGCCCTGCCGATCATCTCGATGACGAGGTAGCCGATCAGCGCCCGCTCCATCTGCGTGCACAGTCGCCGCGCCGCGGCGACGACGAGCGGTCCGGCGATCCTGGCCGCGGGTGTGGCCGTCATGGCCGCGTAAGTCGTTGCCAGCGCGGCCAGTTCGGTCAGGACCACCGCCTTCGTCACGGTCATGACATAGGCCACCGCATCCAGCGCCTTCGCGATGATGGCACATACCCGATCGAGTTCGGCCTGATGGTCCCCATCGGATCCGGCCCATGTCGCGGCCAGGCGCTCGTACTCGGCGAGCGCATCCCCGCTGTCATCGACACCGGGCCCGCGAGTATTCGCGGCGAATGTGCGCACTTTGACCGCGAGCCCGCGCACATCGCCTTCGTCGATATCCGGGTATCGAACCCCGCAGCAGTCGAGGAATTCCGCGACGTCCGGCGGAATCTCCACCGCCACTACAGCACCCGCACCACGACGGCGTCACTGGACATGCGCGACCACTTCACGGTCGAACCGGAATATGGCGCCTCGATGACCATGCCGTTGCCCGCGGCCAATTGGACGTGCTCCGGCCCTCGCGCGCTGAACGAGCTCGCGGGGAATACCAGATCACCGGGCCGCACATCCGCCGCGGAGACCCGCACTCCGCTGTAGATCTGCTCGTAGGTCGTCCGCGGCAGCACCACATGGCCGTCGGAGGCCTGCGCGATTGCGTACTGGGTGAGACCGGAGCAGTCGAAGCCACCGCCGCTCGGTCCACCGGCGCCACCGCCGCCCCAGATGTACGGTGTACCGAGCCATTCGCTGGCCGCGCCGACGGCCTTGCTGCCCGCGGTTCCATCCGAGGGCACCCGAGGTCGGCCGCGCCGGCCGTTCGACAACACCGCGGACCGCGAACGAGCACGCCGACGACGACGTGGTGCCGAACTACCGGCCTTTCGCCGGGACAGCTCGGGCATGCCGGGCGGAATGATCTGCGCTGCCCGCTGACGCGCCGCCGCGACATCGGTATCGACCTGTTTGGCCGCTTTGGCGATGGTCGTATGCGCCGCTTCGAGCAGGGCGGGCCCGCTGAACCGGGTGTCGCCGACCGATGCGATCGCCTGAATTCGCGATTGCAGGTCGGCGATCTGATTGGTCAAGCGATTGCGCCCGACGACCGTACCGTCCCCGGCCTCGCCCACGGTCTTGTGCACAACACCATCTTTGCCCGCATGTGATTCCGCGATCGTCGATTGGATACCGCGCGCATCGGCGTAGCGGGAGACGACGGATCCACCGTGCGCACTCAGGTCATTGGTCGCCGATTGGACGATGCTCGCCGTGGCGGCCGGATCGGGTTGCCCGTTGCCGTACAGCCCGAGCAGGGCGCGCAGAACCTCCTGGAGGTCACCCGTCAATGCCGGCGACATTCGACCGACTCGCTCTCGCTCATCACCGACCGCCTCTCCGGAACTGCTCGCCAAGTGTTTTGCCGGTTGGCACCGGTCGCCCCGAATCTCGGGGGTGACAACGACTATGAGGCAATCGCGCGAATGATTCATCTTCCCAGCGGCGGGAAGACACGACAATGGGAACAACTTCTGGGAGGCGGTGGCGACGATATGGCGGCAGAACTGGCGGGTACCGCGGCCGAAACCTGGCAAACACTCTTCGGCTCCCCCACCGGCAGCAATTCCGCAGAGCCCGGTGCTCCTCTCGGTTCGTCGCCTGCTGCTCAGGCCGGCCCATTCCCCGGCCCTCCATCCGGCCCATTCCCCGGCCCTCCATCCGGCCCGCTCCCTGGGGCGCCATCCGGCCCACCGCCTGGCGCCCCAGGGAGCCAACCAGCCGCGGACGGGTCTACCCTGCCGCCCGGTGATCCGTCCGGCCAGTTTCCCGGGGACGGGTCGGGCCACCCCCCGGGCGCCCCCGGTTCCGTCCCGGCCGCCACACCGTCCTACGCTCCGCCCGGCCCGACCGATACCACCACGGCCCCCGCGGCCAGCAAGCCCAGCAAGACCAAAACCGGTCACTACTGGACGGTGGAGCTGACACCGCCGCCGGGTGCGTCGGCGGGTTTGAAGGCATTCATCGCTATGGCCGAAGAGGCCATGCAAACAGCCGTCGACCTGCTGGGCCGAGGTACCCCCGAGCTGCCGCCCAAGGTCGACGACCTGCTGCGACCGGTGATCTACGAGAGCATCGGCGATAGCCTGATGAAGAAGCAGTACGAGGAAGCTCTGGCGAAGGTCCAATCCCGGCAGACCGCACTGCTGACCTACGACACCAAGGTCATGAAGACCTCGATCGTGGTCGCCGCGGGCAGTGATGAGACGCTGCGCGCGATCAAAGGGATCGTCGCCGAACTCCAAACGAAGATGAAGGCCCTCGGCAGCGGGAAGCTCAAGCCCGCTCAAGAGGTGGCTCTGATGAAACTGGTCGCCGAGGCGATCGACCTCGTCTACGAGAAGGTCGAGGCGGTCTACCAGCTCAACAACGATATGGCCGGAGACGGCAACAACGACTCCGGCAGCAGCGGGTCCGGCAGCAACGGCAAGTCCGGATCCGGCAGTTCCGGTGGTGGTTCCGGCGACGGCGGGCTCGGGCAATTGGTGTCGATGCTCGGCATGCTGCCCATGATGGCAATGCCACTGGTGTCGCAGTTGCCGCAATTGCTGAAGCAGCACGACAAGGACAAAGACGACAAAGACAAGGACAAAGACGCAGCCGAGGGCGCCACGCAGACGGGCCAGGGCCAGCCGCAGGCAGCGGCACCCGGCGCAGCACCTGGCAGTCCCGCCCCGGCACCGGCAGCATCTGGCACCGGTCAGCCCGCAGCACCGGCAGCGACCGCGAGTACGGGTGCACCCGCAGCGGCCTCGCCGGTGGCGAATATGTCCCCGGTGTCGGCTCGCACCAGTGTCCGACGTGCGGTGAAACGGACCGCAACGACTCCGACCGATATCGAGACCGACGAAACGCACGAGAGCGATCCCGACGCCGAGGGCACCGTGGATTCGCCTGTGGTGCAGGCATAGTCGCTGGTTCCTTCGTCCCGCACCGGCAGGCGATATCGTCTGCCGGGTAGCCACCACGGCCGAATCGGCCTTTCATCACCTCGGCCGAATTGGTCTGGTGCGAACTGAATTCCACTTGCGGGCTAGCTGTACTGCCCATGGACGTTGGTGACGGCGTGGCGGGCTGACATGGCGAAGACCTCCGAGTGAGATGCGAGCTGTCTAGGAACGCATTCACTTTCCGGAGATCTTCGTGTCTCACCGTAATGCCCCGCTGTCGGAGTTGGGTCGGTTACGTCTTGCTCGTTGTGTCGTGGATGACCGATGGCCGCTGCGGCGGGCCGCCGAACGGTTCCAGGTCTCAGCGACAACCGCTCCGACCCTGACCGCACTGCACGGAGTCGGCGCCGAAATCGCCGGTCAGCTTCTCATCACCGCGGGCGACAACCCGGAGCGCATGACCACCGAGGCCGCATTCGCAAAACTCTGCGGCGCCGCCCCTCAACCGGCAAGTAGCGGCAAGACAACCGGCCGGCACCGACTCAGCCGCGGAGGAGACCGTGCCGCCAACAGCGCGCTCTACATCATCGCCATCACCAGGATGCGCCGCCACGAACCCACCCGCGGCTACGTCACACGCCGCACAGCCGAAGGACTCAGCAAACGGGAAATCCTCCGTTGCCTCAAACGATTCATCGCACGAGAAGTCTTCGCCGCCCTACCCTGGCCAGGCACCGAACAATCGCTTACCGCAGCAGCTTGACAAACATAGGAGCATCGAACGCTTCCACCGCACCCTGGCCGACGAGTGGGCCTACGCACGGCTCTACCGCAGCGACACCGAACGATGCGCAGCCTTCACCACCTGGCTACACACCTACAATCACCACCGCGGCCACACCGCACTCGGCGGACACCCACCAGCCAGCCGCGTCACCAACCTAAGGTCAGTACAGCTAGCGCATCGGCAACGCATGGTGCCGCTGCGGTGATCGGAAGCACGGCACCGGTCGACTGCGGTCCCCGTCGAGTTTCAGGGGGACCGCAGTGTCATGTCAGATCGTCGTCGGCGCGGGAACCGGCGCCGGGGCTGTCGGCGCCGGCGGCGGCGCGGTGACCCCTGGCGCGCTCGGCGCCGCTGGCTGTTGCTGCTGCGCGGAGTTGTCCAGATCGGCACCGCTCGGATGGAAGAATCCCTGGAACTCGCCGTACCCGCCGGTGCCGCCGTCTGGCGGGTTGTTCGGGTCCAACGGCACGAGCTGGCCGTTGATGATGACCTCCAGTCCCGAGGGTTCCACCACGACAATCGCACTCCGATTCGCCCACTGCACCACGTCACCGGTATGCAGGTGCGCGCTGTCGACCGAAACCCACGGACTGCCCGCCGAGGGCTGTCCGGTCGTGCCCGCATACGCCGACCTGGCATCGCTGCCGTTCGGATTGTTGAGCTCCTTGTTCACGGCCTGCGAGACAGCCGAGGACACCTTCTGCGTCGTGCCGTCCGGCAGCTTCATATCGACCATCGACCGACCACCGGCGCCGACCGGCGGCGGTGTCGCGCTGGCGTCCGCCTGGACCACGCTGGTCGGCGTGTTCGAGGCAACGGCCGGCTGGGCCTGAGCCTGAGCCTGAGCCGCGGCCTGCTGCTCGTGCTCTCTGCGCCGCCGACGCCGCTCTTCGCGATCCTCTTCCTCGCGCTGCCTATGGTCGTCCTGGCCGTTGTTCCCCATCGACGACATCATCTGCGACATGATCATCGGCAGCATCATCGAGCTCATATCCATGCCGCCGGAACCCGAGGAAGCGCCGCCCGTGTTGTACCCGGCCTGCGCGGCCTGTCCGTTCTGCGTCGCGTTGGTTCCCGACTTGCTGTTCTCGAGCGCACTGATCGCCGAATTGATCGCGGACATGACGTCGCTATTCGAGCCGCTGGTATCGGGCTTGCCGTCGGTCGTGGTCGAACCGTCGAGGAGATCCTTGAAGGTGTCGCCGTAGTTGTCGTTGGGAGACGGCGTCGGGGTGGGGGTCGGAGTGGGAGTCGGGGTCGGGGTCGGAGTGGGAGTCGGGGTCGGGGTCGGGGTGGGAGTCGGAGTTGGCGTCGGATCGGGCTTGGGAGCCGGCTTGGGAAACCCAGGGAAATCCCCGAAATTGTTCGCACGTTCCTCGGCTCGGTCTGCGTAGTCGGAGACCTGTTTTCTGCAGTACTCGATCGCCTGGTTGACGAGACCGTAAATGGGCTTTTCTTCGACCCTGTTCTGTATACCAGGTGCTGTGAAGTTATTTTCGCTGAACGTACTCCCGCCATAGTATCCGGCATGAGGTTTTTGGAGTACCGCCCAGATATCGTCATGGGTCTGCTGAATCTTATCGTACATCCGCTGATATGTACGATAATTATCGTAAGTGAGTTCCTTGTGCTCCAGATCCCATTTATCTTCCATACGGTTCCACGCACCGGTCAGTTCATGGAGAGAATCCGAGGTCGATCGATATCCATCTGCGATAGCGCCCGACGCCCCCCCTGCTTCAACTTCCGCGCCGTTTCCAATTTTTTCATAGAAGTCGCCATGCAGGTCGTCATCGAAGTGGTTAGTGTCCTTGCCATTCTTGGGAGAATCGAAGGCTATCGGCTTCTTGCCGTTGCCCATTTGGAACATCAAATACACGAGCCGAAAGTTCGCCAAATCGATGAATGTCTTCAGGTCGTCCGAAGCACTACCTGGGGGAACTCGGATCTTCAGCGGGGACTCACTGATAGCGTCGCCCGATTTGAAGTCCTTGTGGGTCCCTAAGAAATCATCCTTTTCCTGTTTATTTTTCTTTTCCGCTTCCAGTTCGGCTTTACTTTTAGTTGGTTTTAGGTCATTTTTCTCTTGCCGATCGTCGGGGTTGATAGCCCATATGTTCTTCTTGGAGTCCGTTTTCCCCCCATATGCATGCCCATCCGGGGTAACGAGGAAATCGGGTTTGTCATTGGGCCATTCACGTATTTTTTTCGGATCCCCTCCATCAGGGTTCACCTCATACAGGGTGACCGGGCCACCGGGCTTTTCCTGCGTGGTGTAGAAACCCGATGAGGGAGGTTTGTCCGACTTTGTTTCGTTACCGTCGCTGGTGTCCACGAAGTAATCGGTCATGCTTCACCCTCGACAGAAAACATTGCCGCAGCGATTGTCGCAAGCCTTATACCGGCGGCGCCATTGGTTTGATCGCCCGACGAGACGATAGTTCCGGAATCTACGCGCTCAGTGACCATTCGGCGGCCGTCCCGGACACCCCACCTGTAATTGCCATTCGATGAGTACAGCCAGTCCCCCTCAGTGAGGGTGTCCCCTGGATTGATAAAACTGGAACGATTTTCATCGCCCATCAGCACAACCCTCGATCACATGCGGCCAGCGAGCCGGTAACAGCCATACCGAATCCTCCCATCCGAACACCCGTCGGACCACTAGGGCTTCACACCTCCGGCGCCGACCGGCGGACGGTCGCACCACCCTCGTCATCGGCGCCCTCGAGTGCACTTGCGGCCGAATGCGCGGTATCGTCCACTTGTTGATGGCCATCCGCCACCGAGGTCCAACCGGCGCTACGAGCCTCGAGGAATGGTCGGCCCAGCTTCACCAGAAACGCGTCGGCCGCGTAACCGAGATTCGAATGAAAGTTGGCCTCATAATCAGGATCGTTTTTCGCCCGCTCGAGAAAGGAGCCGACAACGCCGCCGTGGGCCCTGCCCCGGCTGCGCAGATTTTGCGGATCTTGACTGAAATTGTCCATATAGACGAACTCTTTCCACTCCGAGCGATATCGCCATTCTCGCACATCCCCACCCCTGGGGAGAGCGGAGAAGGCGGCCGGAGGAGTTCGGACGAGCTGCTCAGGCCCATGCCGGTCCCGCGCGGCTGGACTCAGAAACCGTCACCGAACTCGGCCTTCTCGACAATGTTGTACTCGGCTTCGGTGGGGAGTCCCAATGAGTCGGCTAGACGCGGTAACCCACCGTTGTACAGCAGCTCCGCACGGCGACCGACCCGCGACTTCAGGTAGGCCAGGCGAGCGACTCGCAGAATCTCACTGGCCAGCCAGTCGTCCGCGTGCTCCCCCACCTCATCGCCGAGATGCAGACCAACGATCGTGCCGCTGCGGTTGCAGGCCACGCCAACCGAATAGCCCGGGTTGAACGCTTCGTATACGAGGTTGTGCCAATCGGGCGAGGATTCGGACCCGACGCCGTCCGAGATATCCTGATCCATCACCGCATCACTCCTGGGGATCGTCGATCGCACCGGCAAGTCACGGCTGCGGCCGCAGCATCTCGGGCCAGGTCGTCTCCTTCACGGCAATTTCATGCTGCCGCGCGGCGTCGGTAGTGCTGTCCCGAATCGCTGCCATGATGTCGGCCACCAACTCCTGCATGCTTGCGGCGTGCGCGATCGTTCCGGGGGCGATGTACAGATCGGTGAGTTTGCCCATCGCGTCCAGTTCCGGAATGACCCGGCCAGTGGGCGACGGGCGTCGGGCGCGAATCCGGTCGATCCGCTCCAGCATGTCATCGGCGGCATGCACCAGCGCCTGACTGGATTCCAGCGCCGACACCGTATACGGATGCATCATGCGGGCCAACTTTTCCGCCACGATCGCGGCGCCCCCGGCGAACGACGAACCATCCCCTCGGCGACCGGGCATGGACCTGGCACCGCCCGAACGGGCATACCGGACCGTGCGGTCATCGGACGCACAGTGGGGTTGACGCCCAGCTCTTTTCGCATGCCACCTCCTCCTATGGATGATAGGTTCCCATTCTTCATACTTCCTGCCGCCTTCCCAATTCTGAGAAGAGGAAGGAGACCTGTCCGACGTCCATCGAGCCGCAAGTTGATGCGCTCATCGGGGGTGGTGGATCTTCCCACACGCGACACGCCCTACTCGCGGATCGAAGAACCGACGTCTCCTCGGCAGGCTTTATCGGTGCCGAGCAAAGGTACCCAGTCCGAAACCGTGCCAGTGAGATGATCTCAGCAAGGCAGGCGGCTGATTTCGAGTAACGCGACGGGAGAGCCCGGTCAGGTGCTTGTCGGCGTGCTGTGGGTGGAAAGCGCTTGGGCGACACGCCGATTGGGGTGTTGGAGACAGACGTGGAATCCCGGCAGATGGGTTCTCATCACACGATCGCATTCCGTTGGATCAGCCCATCCTGGCCGACGGCGCGGCTACGACCGGGCCGGCATCGGCGTGCACACCCGCAAGCTGACAACCGCACCCACAACGCCCCGCTCCGCGGGCTGCGCGCTCTGGGCGAACAAGGATTCGCTCTGGTCGGCCGCTGGGGCACCCCTGTGCCATCGGAATTGTGCGGTGCAGCCTGGCGTTACTCGGCAGCTGGGCTGGGATTCTCCCCGAGCACGGCATCGGCAAACTCAACGTCTACGGCACTCCCACCTGGACTGCCGCCTAGTTTTGCGAGCCCCGGTCGGCCAGGACGAGACTGCTGCCATTCAACATCAGCGTGCAGTCGTTGTCCTACGACCTCACTACCGATCCGGCGCCACAACAGGCGGCGGCGAGGTCGGGGCGACCACGGCACCGGTCGGCGGCCCCGCCGTAATCGGAGCGCTGACCGCGGGAGCACTGACCGCAGCGCCCGCTGGACGGGAGACCCGCTCGCCCTCGGCGACCGAGACCGCAGCCGGAACCTCCACGAATTGCGGATGTTCCACAATCTGCTCATGTGCGTAGATCGCATCGCGCAGGTTTTGCCGCTCCGGCTCTTCGGCTAGTAACAACACCAATTCGTTGCATCGGCGCTCGAAGATCATGTCGCGCAAACCAGAAGATTCGGTGTCGACCCGCAGGTCGCCGAGTCCGACTCGGCCCACATCGACCCGGCGCGACAGCATCGACGCGGCCAACAGATCGTCGGCATCGCGCAGTTCATCCCACATCTGCCGGGATACCGTCTGCCCCGACGCCAGGATCGCGAGGATCCGATCACGCAATTGACGCGCCCCGTCGGCATCCGCGCTGGCGGCCACCGACCGGCCGACTCGGGTGTGCGCATCGGTCGCCAATTGCACACAGCGCTCGCGTACCTGCTGATCCGACACGGTCGCAACGGATTGCAGCGCGGTCGGGGAACCGACCAGACCGAGCCGGTCCGCCGTATCCGGGGTGAACTCGCGCAAGTCGATGTCGTAAGTCGGACCGACGAGTCCTTCCATGGCCACATCGCTCAGCTGCGCGCGCAGACCGGGATCGATCGGGCCGGAGGAGACCAGCGCCGACAAGCTCGCGTTCGCCTTCGGCCCCCAGGCCAGGCCGAACTCGACCAATACCCGGGCCGGATCCGACACACTTTCCCAGGATGAGGTGTCCACATCGGGGCCGAGCAGTTCATCCCACAACCACGGCGTCGAGACTTCGCGTGGCAGGTAAAGCCTGGCGGGCAACCAGCCGCGACCCTCGTTCGAGGTGATGAACACGCCGGCACCGGCCGGACCGCGCAGCACCGCGACCGCCCAGGCCATGCCCACCGGCGAGTCCACGGCGGCGAGCACACTGCTGAGCAGGGTTTTGGCCAGTACCAGATCGTCGTTGACCGCATTGCCCACCACGTAGGCCGGTTCGGCCTCCTTATCCTTCGCGGCGGCGACGGCGGACGCGAACGGCGTGCCCACCGGCACCGGCATCGGGGCGGCATCCCCAGCCGCAGTGGCCCCGGTCGGCGGCTGACCCGAACCGCGATCGTCCATCGAACCGGTGGACACCGGTCCCACGCCCGGTCCGGAGCCGAGCGGCCCGGCCGACACCGACGGTGGTGCGGTTCCGGCTGTCACGCCGGGTGTCCCGGTCGTCTGGTCCGGATGCGAAATCGCGCCCGGCATACCGAAAGTGCCGCCGGGCCCGGCCGATGGGCCGCTCGGCGGTGTCGAACCATTCGATGCTGCGGGTGCCATCGAGTTATCGGTCGATGTAGGTCCACCGCCCGGTCCGCCACCCGGTCCACCGCCCGGTCCGCCACCCGGTCCACCGCCCGGTCCGCCACCGGGGCCGCCGGGCGGCGGTGTGTGCTGGGTACTCGGGTCCACACCATTGGGCGTCGGCCCACTGTGCTGGCCCCCATCCAGTCCAGCGTTTCGAACGTGCGATGCCATGTCGTGGTCTGCGCGCTCATAGGAATCCGCGGACTCCCGCAGCGACTTCGCAGTGTTGAAATGCTCCTCCGCGAGCGCTTTGCCAGCGCGCTCACGGGCGCCGTAGTACTTCACCAGCGCCTGGCGGACAGGATCGGCAATGGTGCCGTAGGTCGACTCGAAACTGCCCAGCCACGCGTGCGGCGGTTCGGCCCACGCAAGAGTATCGCGCCCGACTTGCTCATGCTGCTGCGCCAGCTGGCGCAGCACCGCGGGGTCGATATTCATGCTGGTATCCGGCATTGTTCGATCACACCCTTTCCCACAACCGACTTCAACATTGTCGATCCTTCCCAGCGATGGGGAACTCGGACCAACTCCCACCTGCGGGAAGTCGGATACGGCCGATCCATAATCGGCGGACGATGGCGCTGACGGATCCCGCCGAACGGGTGCCGGACAACGCCGACGACAGCGACGAACAGGGCGGGAGCCGGCAATGGATCAGTGGGAGCTCGAAAGCCTGCGGTCGGCGAACAACGGCATGCGGAACCAGATCGACTACGTCATGAACGTCTATGAGAAACAGCAGGCCCAGCTCGCCGAGATCCAGCAGCATCTGGACGCATTGCGGGTACGGGCCAGTTCATCCGATCAGCTGGTCGAGGTGACCGTGGATGGCGCCGGGGTGGTGACCGACGTTCGACTGACCGCGCAGGCGATGCGCGCGAAACCCGAAAACGTCGGGCGCGCGATTGTCGAGGCCGCCCAGGCCGCGGCACGGTCGGCGCGCTCGCAACATGACGCACTGATCGCACCGATCGTCGATACCGCCGAGCTCATGCCCGATCTGCCCGATCTGGTGCCCGGGGCCCCGAGCTGGCGCGCTGCCCGCGAATCCGCCGAGAACGACGGTCCGCGCGCCGGTTGAGGACTCCCATTCCTGGGAAGACCGCGCGCAACGCGTGAGAATTGACCGCAGCAGGCGTGAGGAGTCCGTTGTGGCGCAGTCGTTGGAAGTCGATGAGGAGCGACTTCGTGCACTGGTACCGGAATTCGAGGATATCGGCGCCGACGCGCAGCGCATACTCGATCAGTTGAAGGCCGCGCTCGAGCGCGAAGGCGAACCCTGGGGCAGGGATACTCCGGGCAAGGCATTCGCCGAGACCTATGTGCCGGACAGGGACAAAGGAATCGCTGCTCTGGCGAAGACGGTCGCGAGTCTGCGTGAAGAGGGCAAGATCGTCAGCGACCTGGTCGACAGCTTCGACCGCCAGGATCGCGAGTCCGCCAACTTGATCGGCGACACCGGAAAACAGACGCCGCCCAATGGCCAGAACGTCGCTCCGACCACACCGACCGATCAATACGGGCAAGGTTGGCAGACTCCATCAGCACCGCACACCACACCCGATGCCACGCGATCGCCGACCGAATCGCAACCCACAACCGGCAATCGGTCTACACCGACTTCCACCGCGACACCCGATACCGCCGCTAGCGCACAGCCGGTCCCCGCATCGACACCCCTCGGCGGACCAAACGGATACGGCATGCCCGGGATGAACAGTCCGTACGGTGACGGTGTCGGCTCACCCGATGCACCCGACACATCCGATTCCCAACCGGAATCGGCGGACACCACCGGTGATTCAGCGCCACCCGCCGCTGTCCGACCAGCCGCCGACACTCCAGCCGCCGATCGCAAGCAGTCGGACACGCCGTGGTCCAGAAGTACGTCCGGTAGTGGTTCCACACCGGACACTCCCGCGCCGAAGGCGGCGGCCGCCGGACCCGCGCAGACATCGACACCGAGTAACGCCGCTCCGCGCGTATCGGCGCCGTCGAGTATGCCGCCGCGGATGTCGCCCCCAAACCTGCCCGAACAACATCAGCAGCACGCCCGTCCGGCGCCGAAGGCGCCGGGCAAGACCTTCGGCGCCGAGTCGAAATCCGGCGCGCGCCATCCGTGGGCGGCCGACGCCGCGACCGCCGGTGAAAACGCATTGCTCGCAAGGAAATTGGCCGATCGACATGATCTCGAGCTGGTCGGCTTCGACGATCCGACCGTTGACGGATACACGATCCGAGAAGTCGCGGCGGCACTCGACGACGTGCTCACCCAGTACCCATATGTCGATCTGCGGCAGATTGCGATCGCCGAATCCGCCGAATCCGCCACCCGCCTGGAGTGGGATTGGGTCGCGGGAGCCACGGGACCCGAGCCATTCACCCGTCGCATCGTGCTCGATACCGTGGTCGCCCGCAATCCCGCGGTATTTGCCGAATACATCCGCAGCGCAACGCATTCCGGAAAACTCGCGCGCGGGTCGGACCGGCGGCCGGTGTATTCGACAATGGTCCGCGAACTCGGACACGCTCTCGATGTCGCCGGTAACTTCCACGCCAGACAGGCGGCTCAGGACGCGCTGATCGCCGAGTTCACGCGCACCCGGGGCACCGCAGCAAGCGCGCACGCGGGCACCGGGTCGAACTCGGAGTACGAGCAGTGGCGCGCCCAGCTGAGCGGCTACGGATTCCACAACGGCAGCTTCGACCCCGGGATGGCGGTTGCGGACGCGTTCACCGAGGTCCAGATCAACGGTGCCGAAGCAGCGGCACCCGCAAAGGTGTTGCACCGCTTACTGGTCGACACCGCACGGAAGTCGGCGGCGCCGTGAGCTTCGGCGGTGGACACACCGCCGAAGCGCGGCACAGTACCTTCGAGACCGAACTGTCCGCCGCAGTCGGCGGTCGGCCGATGCGGATGCACGTGGGGTTGGGACCGGACACCGACTCGGCGTTGATCACCATCGCCCTGGCTCATCCGGATATCACCGACGACATGATCGCGACGGCACGCCGGGCATTCGTCACCGAGTCGGGTGCCGCCGAGGTTGTGACCGACGTTGCGGGACTGCCCGAGGAACCAGCCGCCATACCGGGTGTGGCGCAGTGACTCTGACGCTGCCGGCGGAATTTCCCAAGTGGCTGGTCGAGGCCGTGGCAGGGTACTGGCCCGAGTGCGACGAGGACGCCGTGCGCCGCGAAGGCGACCACTGGAAAGCGGCCGGCGATGGCTGCCGCAAGCTCGGCAAGCGGCACGATGCGGCGTCCACCACGGAAAAGGCCGCCCTCCACGGCTACAGCGCCGACACGAAGGCGGCCAGGAATGTGCAGCTCGGCACCGACCTGCACAACCAGGGCGAGTACTGCGATTCCATGGCCGAGCAATGCTACAAGAAGGCCAACGACTGCGAATTCACCAAGCTCCAGGTGATCGGAACCGGAATCGCGCTGCTGACGCAGCTGGCGGTGGATGCCTGGCTGGCCGCACCGGGCGTCGCGAAGGCGGCCGAGGATCGGGCGGCGGCCGAGGCGTCCTGGACCGCGAGCGCCCGCCGGTACCACGGCAAGATCAAAAAGGTCGGGCTGGAGTGTGCCACCAAGCGCAAGGGTTTGCCGCTGGCCAAGGCCACCGCCATCGGGTTCGCACTCGGTGCCGTTAGCGCCGGCGCGGTCAATGCCGGTGCCCAGTTGTTCCAGAAGGAGGTATTCCATCACCGCGACAAGATGGACTGGGGGATGGTCGAAGATTCCGCGATCATCGGTGGCGTCGGCGGCGGCATCGGAGCGCGCTTCGCCTCACGCTTCGCGCCCGGGATAAACAAGTTCCTCGGCAAGGTCGCCGGAAAATCGCAATCGAATATCGTCCGCTACGGCGCGCACGTCACGAGCGGGCTACTGATCGGTGGGATCGGCGGCGTAGCGGGAGCGATCAGCGGTGCGGGCGCGGGGATAGTTGTGACCGGGCATATCCCGAACGCCGACGAACTGCGAACGAGCGTGATCCAAGGTCTCGTCGGCGGCTTCGTCGGTTCGGCCACCATCTTCGCCCGCCCCTTGCCACCCGGGATACGAGTCAAACCCAAGACGGACACCTCGAACTCGAATACCTCCAACACATCATCGAGCACCCCACCCAACGGTAGTGGCCCACAGTCGGGCACCACACCGCCAGGGGGCACCGGACCGGGCGGCACCGGACCAGGCACCGGACCAGGCGGCACCGGACCACACACGGGCACCCCACCAGGCGGCACCGGACCAGGCACCGGACCAGGCGGCACCGGACCACACACGGGCACCCCACCAGGCGGCACCGGACCAGGCGGCACCGGACCAGGCAA